>NZ_AJQF01000177.1:0-28296 GCF_000261705.1 Bradyrhizobium genomosp. III
CAGCGCCTGCGCCCGCGACGACGGCCGCCGAGCCGCCGCCGCTTGCACCCGAAGCCGAAGCGGCACCGCCTCCACTCGTCACCGAAGAGCTTTCACCGCCGCCGCTCGAAGCGGGCCCTGCGGCTGGCGCACCACCTCCCGTGCCGGCCGCTGCGCCCGGCTTCGAGGAGCAGCTCGGCACCCGCTGGGTGGTGTGGATCGGCGGCCTTGCGCTCGCGCTCGGCGGCTTCTTCATGGTGCGCTATTCGATCGAGGCCGGCCTGCTCGGCCCCGGCGTGCGCGTGTTCCTGGGTGGCCTGTTCGCAGCTGCGCTGCTCGGGGCCGGCGAGTGGTCGCGGCGCAAGGAGAGCATTTCCAACATCCAGGCGCTGCCGATCGCCAACATCCCGGCGATTCTCACCGCCGCGGGTACGGCGGTGGCGTTCGCGACCATCTATGCCGCCTATGCGCTCTACGGCTTCCTCGTGCCCGCGACCGCCTTCGTGCTGCTCGGCATCGTGGCCATGTGCACGCTCGCCGCCGCGCTGCTGCACGGACCGGCGCTGGCCGGCCTCGGCGTGGTCGGCGCCTTCGTGACGCCGCTCCTCGTCTCCAGCGGCAAGCCGGACTACTGGGCGCTCTACATCTATCTCGCCATCGTCACCGCCGCGAGCTTCGGCCTCGCGCGCATCCGGCTGTGGCGCTGGCTCGCGGTCACGACGATCGCCTTTGCCGTGCTCTGGATCTTCCCGGGTCTGGATAGCGAAGAGTTGCAAGTCGCGCCGCATGCCTTCCACGTCATCGCAGGCTTCGTGCTCGCCGCGCTGCTCGTCGTCTGCGGCTTCATGTTCGGCCCCAGCATCGAGGACGGCGAGATCGAGCCGGTCTCGTCGAGCTCGCTCGGCGCCTACCTGTTCGGCGCCATGCTGATCGTACTGTCGAGCGCACATGCGGATCTGGCCCTGATCGCGTTCACGCTTCTCGTTGGCGCGACGCTTCTCGTCGCCTGGCGTGCACCGGCGGCCACCGGCGCGCTCGGCGCGGCGGCAGCGACCGTCTTCATCGTGTTCGCCGAATGGGCGGTGCGCGCTAATCCCGACATGCTGGTGCTGCCGGGCGGCGCGATGTCCGGTATCGGACCGACCGCGATCGACAGCTCCGTGACGCTGCATCTGGTGATGGCCGCGATCTTCGCCATCGGCTTCGGCGTTGCCGGCTTCCTCGCGCAGGGCCGCTCGAACTCGGCAATCATTCCCGTGGTGTGGTCGGCCGCAGCCGTCGCCACGCCGATCGCGATCCTCATCGCGCTCTACGCCCGCATCGCCCATCTCGACCGCTCGATCCCGTTCGCGATCCTCGCGGTACTGCTCGCAGCCGCCTTTGGTGCTGCGACCGAAGCGCTCACGCGCCGCGAAACCCGGCCGGGCGTCGCCGTCTCAACGGCCCTGTTCGCGACCGGCACCCTTGGCGCGCTGGCGCTGGCGCTGACCTTCGCGCTGGAGAAGGGCTGGCTGACGATCGCGCTGGCGCTGATGTCGCTCGGCACCGCCTGGATCTCGATGCAGCGGCCGATCCCGTTCCTGCGCTGGCTCGCCGCCATCTTCGCCGGCATCGTCACCGCGCGCATCGGCTATGATCCGCGCATCGTCGGCGACGCCGTCGGGACCACGCCGATCTTCAACTGGCTGCTCTGGGGCTACGGCCTACCGGCGGCCTCGTTCTGGGCCGCGAGCATCTTCCTGCGCCGCCGCGCCGACGATGCACCGCTGCGCATGGTCGAGACCGCGGCGATCCTCTTCACCGCCCTGCTCGCCTTCATGGAGATCCGGCACTTTGCGACCAACGGCCGGATGACCTCGCCGCCGTCGCTGCTCGAATTCGCACTGCAAGTCTGCGTCACGCTCGCGATGGCGATCGGGCTGGAGCGCTTGCGGCTGCGCAGCCGCAGCATCGTGCACAATGTCGGCGCGGTCGTGCTGACGGCGATCGGCGGGCTCATCAGCGTTTTCGGCCTCTTGATCCTGGAGAACCCGCTGATCTGGCGCATCGACGTCGGCGGCGCCGTGTTCAATCTGCTGCTGCTCGGCTATGCGCTGCCGGCGGTGCTGATGCTGCTGCTGTCCTATGCGGTGGTCGGCGAGCGTGGCAAAGTCTACGCCAACACCATCGCCGGTGGCGCGCTCGTGTTCGCGCTCGCCTATGTCACGCTGGAGATCCGCCGCTTCTATCACGGCCCGATCCTCTCCACCGGCGGGACGACGGGCGCCGAGCAATACACTTATTCGATCGGCTGGCTCGCCTTCGGCGTGCTGTTGCTGGGCGTCGGCATTCTCGTCAACTCGGAGCGTGCACGGCTGGCCTCGGCTGCCGTCATCGCACTGACGATCCTGAAGGCCTTCGTCATCGACATGTCGACGCTGACAGGCGTCTACCGCGCGCTGTCGTTCATGTGCCTCGGCGTCGTGCTGGTCGCAATCGGCTGGCTCTACCAGCGCATCCTGTTCCGGCGGCAGGTCGCACCGCCGCCGGCTCCGCAGGCGACCAGCTGAATTATTTGAGCAAGATCTCTTCGGAAAACCGCTTTCACACTTTTCCGGATCATGCTCCTGAAGATCAGGCCGCGCGGACCGATTCCAGGAACTGCGCGACCTCGACCTTCAGGCGGGTGCTGTCGGTCGCCAGCGATTTCGCCGCCGAGAGCACTTCGCCCGAGGCCGAGCCGGTGTCGATCGCGCCGCGCTGCACGTCGGTGATGTTGGACGAGACTTCCTGCGTGCCGAGCGCGGCCTGCTGGACGTTGCGCGAAATCTCTTGCGTCGCGGCGCCCTGCTCCTCGACGGCGGCGGCGATGGCCGAGGACACCTCGGACAACCGCTCGATGGTGCCGCCGATCTCCTGGATGGCGCTGACGGATTCCTGTGTGGCCGACTGGATGCCGGAAACCTGCGCCCCGATCTCGCCGGTGGCCTTCGCGGTCTGCTCGGCCAACGCCTTGACCTCGGAGGCGACGACGGCAAAGCCGCGACCGGCTTCGCCTGCGCGCGCCGCTTCGATGGTCGCATTGAGCGCCAGGAGGTTGGTCTGGCCGGCGATGGTGTTGATGAGCTCGACGACGTCGCCGATGCGGGAGGCCGCCTGCGACAGCGCGTTGACGCGATCGTTGGTCCGCGCCGCCTGCTCGACGGCTTCCGCGGCCATCCGTGCCGAATCCTGCACGCGGCGGCTGATCTCGGTGATCGAGGACGACAGCTCTTCCGAGGCGGACGCCACCGCCTGGACGTTGGTGGAGGCTTCCTCGGATGCTGCCGCAACGACGGTTGCGAGTTCCTGGCCGCGCTGCGCCGTGCCGCTCAGCGTGGCCGCGGAGGCCTCGAGCTCGCTCGAGGCCGACGACACGGTCTCGACGACCTCGCCGATCATGGCCTCGAAATTGCGCGTGATGGCATCGACGCGGCGGCCGCGTTCGATTTTGGCCTCGGCGTCGCGAGCAGCCGCCTCATCGGCGGCCTTCTTGGCGATCAGTGCCTCCTTGAAGATCTGAAGCGCATCCGCCATCGAGCCGATCTCGGTCTTCTCGCCGCGATGCGGCACTTCGGCCGAGAGGTCTCCTTCGCCGAGCGACTGCATCGGACGAATGATCGAGGCGATGCCGCGAGAGACGTCGCGCACGAGATAATAGGCTGCGCCGATCGCGATCACGACCGAGAGCACGATGATGCCGACCAGGACGCGGAAGATCGTGGCGTAACTGTCGGCCGCCTGCTTGGTCTCCAGCTCGGCGCCCTGGTTATTGAGCTCGATGCCCTTCTGAAGCAGGGGATCGGCGGCCTGAGCCATCTTGGCGACCTTGGTCTGCAACATCTCGTTGGCGTCGGTCGGGAAGCGGCCGACGCTCTTGCGCGACAGCGCCATGGTCTCCTGCACGCCGTTCAGATATTCGCCCCACGCCTTGCTCCATTGCTCATAGAGCGCGCGCTCTTCGGCGGCCGTGATCAGCGGCTCGTAGACCTTGCGCGTCTTCTCGATGCGCTCGCGCAACGAGCCGAGGCGCTTCTCGGCGGCTTCCTTGCCTTCGGCGGTGTCCTGCATCAGGTGCAGACGCAGCGCGACGCGCAGCTCGTTGATGTCGGCGCGCATTGAGCCGAGCGCACGCACGCTCGGCAGCCAGCTCTCCGCGATCTCGACGGTATGAGCATTGATGTTCTGCATGGTGCCGATCGCCGTCACGCCGACGCCGGCGAGTGACAGCACGAGGACCGATAACACGGCCAGAAGCTTGAAGACGATCGACAACTTCGACATCACACAAATCCCGATGATATCCTGGCAGCACGCACGTCACCCGCGCCGCAGGCGTCACGACGGACGACCGGGCGGAGGTCAGTTCAACAATGCTGGCTGGTTCTTATCCCGTAAGATTGCGCCCCATAATTGCAAGCAGGCGTTAACAGGAGCCTACGTAAAACTACGGGTCGGCCTCTTCGGACGCTATTTTCTCCGCAGCCGTGCTGCGACGCGAAACACGACGCGCCGCCACATTCACCGGGCGGCGGCCGCCTCAGGCCGCCCGCACCGATTCCAGGAAGCGCGCGACCTCGCTCTTGAGCCGGTTGCTCTCCTGCGACAGCGACTGCGCGGCCGAATGCACCTGCGCCGAGGCAGCCCCGGTCTCGCCGGAGCCGCGCTGGACGTCGGCGATGTTCGACGAAACCGCGGAAGTACCTTGCGCTGCGTGCTGGATGTTGCGGGAGATCTCCTGCGTGGCGGCGCCCTGTTCCTCCACCGCAGCAGCGATGGTCGACGAGATCTCCGACATCCGCGCGATGGTGTCGCCGATCTCCTTGATCGCGCCGACGGATTCGTCTGTCGCGGACTGGATCGCGCCGATGTGCTGACCGATTTCGCCGGTGGCTTTCGCGGTCTGCTCTGCAAGAGCCTTCACTTCGGTCGCGACCACCGCAAAGCCCTTGCCGGCTTCGCCCGCCCGCGCCGCCTCGATCGTCGCGTTGAGCGCCAGGAGGTTGGTCTGCGCGGCGATGGTGTTGATCAGTTCGACGACGTCGCCGATGCGGGAAGCGGCCTTGGTCAGCTCGGCGACGCGCGCATTGGTGCGCTGGGCCTGCCCGACGGCGACGTCGGCGACGCGCGCCGATTCCTGCACCTGGCGGCTGATCTCGGAGACTGAGGAGGTCAGCTCTTCACTTGCAGACGACACCGACTGCACGTTGGCGGACGCCTCCTCCGAAGCCGCTGCCACGGCGGTGGCGAGGCTGTTGCCGCGCTCGGCGGCGTGGGTCAGCGTATTCGACGACGCTTCGAGCTCGGTGGCCGCCGACGACACCGTCTCGATGATCTCGCCGACCGCGCCTTCGAACGTATCGGCGAGCCGTTGCATGTCGAATTTGCGCTGCTCGCGCCGACACGCGTCCGCCTCGGCCTGCTCGGCGCGCAGCCGGTCGGCCTCGGCCATGTTGCTCCTGAACACCTCGACGGCACCAGCCATCTCACCGATCTCGTCGTTGCGGCCAACGCCGGGGATTGTCACGGACATGTCGCCCTTCGCCAAACCAGTCATCGCGCGAACCATGGCGATCAACGCTGTCGAGATCGAGCGGCCGGTGAAGAAGGACACGCTCCCCACCAGCAGGATGGAGCATCCGAGTGCGACCCACATCCAGAGCTTGATCGAGGCCCGCATCGACTCTTCGGCGGCCCGCGCAGCGTCGTATTGCTGACTGACGGTCTTTTCGATCTCGTCGAGGACGGGCTCGATGGTGCGGAACTCCTTGGACATTGCCGAGCCGTGCGCGGTCAGATCCTGCGCGCCGGCTGACCACGCCACGAAGTCGTCCTGGTATTTGGAGAGCTTCTTGCCGATATCGGCCTTGACGGCCGGCGGGATCGCCGAAGCCTCGACTTGCCCGGAGAATTCCGTCGCCGTCTTCTTCAGGGCGTCGAGATATTTCGGGTCGCGGCGCAACATGAAGTCTTTCTCGTGACGACGCATCGTCAGCATGCCGCTGGTGAGCCTGGGATCGTCGACCTCCTTGAGCTTGGTCTCGATGCCGTGCACCGCCGTGCGCAACGAGCCTGACAGCCCGAGGGTTTCGTTCAATCCAAGCCTGACCTCGGCCTGTTCGACGGCCGCGAATTCGCTCACGTATCTCTCGAATCCGGTGCGGACCAGTGACGCCTTTTCTCCGACCGCCGCGTACCCTGCCGCACGCGCCGCGCTGCCGAGGCGATCAAGATTTCGGGTAATGTCGGAAGCAAGTTCGGCGTGACGCTTCGCATAGGATTGATCGCGGCGGAGCTGGAAATCCTTCTCGGCCCGGCGCGCTTCGAGCAATTGCTGCGAGATCCGCTGGTTCAGATCGGACAGCCGGCGCGCGTCTTCAGCAGCGTCGCGGGACGTGTCCTGAGAGAGGCTGCCAATCTGGTAGATCGTGCCGAAGGCGACGAGCCCAATGAGGCCGAACAGTCCGATCGCCATGACCTTGTGAGTGAGGCGAATGGAAATGCCGCTCATGAAAGTGCTCCAACGATTGAGACGCAATACGCGAAAGGCGACTCAGCGCCCCAAATATTGCGAGCATCATGACTGCGCCGCTTTTCCGGAAGGTTAACCCTGCGCGCATCGGTCGCGGCGTCGAGATACGCGCGCGAGCAACCGCCACGCATTCACGCGTGATGGTTGCAAGCAGGACCTGCCGAAAGACGCCACCGTCAGGCCGCGCGCACGGTGCCGAGAAACTTGCCGACCTCGAGCTTGAGGCGGTTGCTGTCGCCGGACAGCGATTGCGCCGCCGCCAGCACCTGCGAGGACGCCGAGCCGGTCTCGCTCGCGCCGTGCTGCACGTCGGTGATGTTGGACGACACCTGATGGGTGCCCTCCGCCGCCTGCTGCACGTTGCGGGAAATCTCCTGCGTCGCCGCGCCCTGCTCTTCGACGGCAGCCGCGATGGTCGAGGAAATCTCCGACAGTTTCTCGATGGTGTCGCTGATGTCCCTGATGGCGCCGACCGAATGCTCGGTCGCGGTCTGGATGCTGGCGATCTGCTGGCCGATCTCGCCGGTCGCCTTCGCGGTCTGCTCGGCGAGCGCCTTGACCTCGGAGGCGACAACGGCAAAGCCGCGACCCGCCTCGCCGGCGCGCGCGGCCTCGATGGTCGCATTGAGCGCCAGGAGATTGGTCTGGCCGGCGATGGTGTTGATCAGCTCGACCACGTCGCCGATCCGCGCCGCCGCCTTCGACAATTCGCCGACGCGGTCGGTCGTGGTGCGGGCCTGGCTGACCGCTTCGCTTGCGACGCGCGCGGATTCCTGCACCTGGCGGCTGATCTCCGTGATCGACGACGACAGTTCCTCGGTCGCCGACGCCACCGACTGCACGTTGGTGGACGCCTCTTCGGAGGCGGCAGCAACCATGGTGGTGAGCTCCTGTCCGCGCGCCGCAGTCGACGTGAGCGTCGACGCAGACGCTTCCAGTTCAGTCGCGGCCGATGACACGGTATCGACGATCTCGCCGATCGCCGCCTCGAAGCCATCGGCCAGCTTGGACATCTCGGCCTTGCGTTGCGCGGCTGCAGCCTGATCCTGCCTGATCTTGGCCTCGGCCTCCTCGCGCGCCTTCTGTTCGGACACGATCTTGAACTTCTCGACAGCCGCCGCGACACCACCGACCTCGTCCTTGCGGCCGAGACCGGGCAGCACCACGGAAAAGTCGCCGCCGGCGAGCTTGTCCATGGCCACCGTGAGCGCGCGGATCGGCCGTGCGATGGTCAGGAACGACATCAGCCAGGAGCAGAGGAGGACGAGCGCGGTGAAAACGCCGATGACCATTGCGATATGCTCGCTGGACGCCATCTCCCGCGCGGAGGCCGCAACCTCCTCTTCGCTTCTGTGCCTGGCGACGTCGGCAATCTGATTGGCTGCCTGGTCCATCTCGCCTGCGATCGGCAACGTGACCTCGCGGGCGAGACGCGTCCCCTCATCGACGAGCTTGGCGAGGCGAGCAGCGGCATCCTCGCCCGTGAGAGCCAGGGCGGCACCGCGCACGGATGCGAGCTGCTGAGCTCCCTTGAGATAGTTCGCCGTGAGGACCTTGAGCTTCTCTATCCTCGCGCGGTTTTCCGGCACGTGCGAGAGCGTGAGCATTGCGTCGGCAACCTTCGCCAAATGACCGGCGCGTTCGACCAGCGCGTCGCGTGCCTTCTGCAGTTCATCTGAATTATTGGCGAGGCGGATGTCGCGTGCGGCGAGCTGCATGGCGCGCGCCGCGAGCTTGGATTCGACTGCCTCGCGCGCCAGCTCCTGCTGCTCGGACGCCGTCTGGCTGGACCGGCGCACGTTGCCGTTTCCGATCACCTGACCCGCGATCATCGCGAGGACCAGGAGGATGCCGAGCGCCGATGAGATCGCCAGCTTGGTCCCAATCCGCAAATTCTGAACGAGGCTCAACATGGGCATGCTTCCCCCTAGGGAATGCGCGGCCGAGTCATTGCCAGCCGCCCTCGGCGTTGATCGCCCTTGTCCGAAAAGTATGCGTTCGCCATTCCAATTTGGTTAACGCGACCTCCGGGCAACTACTGGATCGGTAGGAAAATCCCTTGAATTTCAGCACGTTATGCGCGCTTAACAGGTTAATCACACGCAGTGATAGGAGCCCCGCTCTGCTGCGTTACGCTCTCGCCGACGAGGCTGATGCGAAAGACCGGCTTCTTGTCCTCGTCGAGCAGCTCCATGCACCACTCGGCGTTCGGCTTCAGGCCGCGCGCGATGCCGCCGAGCAGATTGGCGCAGACCTCGGTCATCTCGGTCCAGGCGGCAGTGCGATCCTCGAACTCGTACGGCTGGTCGGCGGCGCCGGAATAGCGACCGGTGCTGATGCGGAAAAAGTACAGCGACATCGTTGAACCCTTTTATCGGGCCGCGCCCCCCGGCCGTCGGCAAACTGGAGCGCGAACAGCTACCAACGCATGAAAGCCGCCGTCCGTATGACTACGGCGCGGCGGCTTGGCGTTCGATGGACGTCTTCAACGACAAAGTGCGCGGAACCGTCCGCGCAGCCCTCTCACTGGGTGGAACGGCGCAGCTCCAGCGGGCCCTCGTTCCTGGCGGGCTCCGACTTGATCTCCGACTTCACCGGCTCGAGCCGGCTGCTCTCGACACGCGGCGTCTCGACGCGCGCGGCGACTTCGGTGTTGGTCGCACTGACGGAACCGGTGTGCTCTGTCCTGTGCAGCGAGCGCGGACGCGCCGCAGCGCGCGCCATCAGCATCTGGTTGCCACCCTGGTGATGGAAGTCGCAATAGGCGAAGCCCATCCCCGACACCGAGCCGCGGAAGCTGCGATCGTCGGTCTTTTCCAGGTTGAAACACGGCTCGAACGGAATGCCCTTGATCGAGGCGCAGACGTTCTGGCCACGGATCTGGAGCGTATTGCCGGGCAGGCGGAGATGCTTGACCGGGCCCGCGCCGGAGAACTGCACCGCGCCGGCGGCGCCGAGATCGTCCAGGATGCGGCCCGCGCCGCGGGTGCCGTCGAAACAGGTGAAGGCAAAGACCTTGCCCGCCACGAAGCGACGCGCCTCGTCGGCGTTCATGCTTCCGGCAAGGGCCGGCGCAAACGTTGCTGCCGCCGTGACAGCCCCCAACACAATACGCGCAAGCATGCTCAACTCCGAACCAACCCCCGCAGCGGGCGATGCCTTATCTCTTTACCCGCTGCTTACCATACCAACCATGGCGACATTGAAGCAGCTTGGTTGGTAAAGTCTGAACGCCGTTAGACAATTTTTACCACGATGCGACCGCGGACCTGGCCCGCCAGGATTTTCGCGCCCCACTCCGGCACCTCATCAAGAGGAATTTCGTGAGTGATTTCAGTTAGTTTGGTCCGATCCAGATCTGACGCCAGGCGCTGCCACGCGGCTTTCCGCGGCTCGATCGGGCACATCACGGAATCGATGCCAAGAAGGCACACCCCGCGCAAAATGAAAGGTGCGACAGACGACGGCAGGTCCAGGCCGGCGGCCAAGCCGCAGGCCGCGATCGCCCCGCCGTATTTCGTCATCGACAGCAGATTCGCCAGTGTGGTCGAGCCGACGCTGTCGACGCCACCCGCCCAGCGCTCCCTTGCGATCGGCTTGGCCGGCGCCGACAATTCGTTGCGGTCGATGATCTCGGCTGCTCCCAGCTGCTTCAGATAGTCAGCCTCCGAGGCGCGGCCGGTCGAAGCGATGACGTGGTAGCCGAGCTTGGAGAGCACGGCGATCGCGACCGAGCCGACGCCGCCGGCGGCGCCCGTCACCACCACAGGGCCGCTCTTCGGCGAGAGACCGTGCTTCTCCAGTGCCAGCACCGAGAGCATCGCAGTGAAGCCGGCGGTGCCGATCGCCATGGCATCGCGTGCCGACAGGCCTTGCGGCAAGGCCACCAGCCAGTCGCCCTTCACCCGCGCCTTCTCGGCATAGGCGCCGAGATGGGTCTCGCCCATGCCCCAGCCGGTGCAGACGACCTTGTCGCCGGCTTTCCATTGCGGATGCGAGGATTGCTCGACCGTGCCGGCGAAGTCGATGCCGGCGATCATCGGGAAACGGCGCACCACCGGCGCCTTGCCGGTGAGCGCGAGGCCGTCCTTGTAGTTCAGCGTCGACCATTCCACGCGGACGCTGACGTCGCCGTCCATCAGCTCGGCTTCATCGAACTGCGTCAGCGCGGCGGTGGTGCCCTTGTCCGCCTTGTCGATCCGGATCGCCTTAAATGTGGCCACGACTGAACTCCCTGACTTGTTTGTCGGGGATGTTTAGCCGATCACACAGGCTGCGCAACCGCCCGAACGACAGGTTTCTCCACGATCGGAAGATTGATCAGCGCGGAAAGCACGCCGAACAGGATCGAGAGCCACCAGATCGGCGTATAGGAACCGAAGCGCTCGAAGACGATGCCCCCGAGCCACACGCCGAGGAAGCCGCCGACCTGATGGCTGACGAAGGCAAAGCCATACAGCGTCGCAAGCCAGCGCGTGCCGAACATCAGCGCCACCAGCGCCGAGGTCGGGGGCACCGTGGACAGCCAGGTCAGGCCGGAGACCGCACCGAAAGCGATCGCCGAGAACGGCGTGATGGGGAACGAGATGAAGGCGAGGGTTGCGAGCGCACGCGTGAAGTAGATGGCCGAGAGGATGTAGCGCTTGGGCAGCGAGTTCTGGAGATAGCCGACGCTGAGCGAGCCGATGATGTTGAACAGGCCGATCGCCGCGATCACCCAGCCTCCGGTTTGCGTCGAGATGCCGCGATCGACCAGGAAGGCCGGCAGATGCACGGTGATGAAGGCGAGCTGGAATCCGCAGGTGAAGAAGCCGAGCACCAGCAGCACATAGGAGCGGTGACCGAAGGCTTCGGCGAGCGCCCTGGTGATGGTCTGCTCATCCGCCGGCGTCGCACTGGCCGCAGTTGCAGCCGGCGGCGTCGAGAGCGCCAGTGACAGCGGGATGATCAGCAACATCAGGAAGCCGAACACGGAGAGCGCCTGCTGCCAGCCGAAATTGTCGATCAACGCGACGCCGATCGGCGCGAACAGGAACTGGCCGAACGAGCCCGCCGCCGTGCCGGCGCCGAGCGCGAGGCCGCGCTTCTCGGCGGGCAGCAGCTTGGTGAACGCCGACAGCACCAGATTGAACGAGCAGCCGGCAAGACCAAAACCGACCATGACGCCGGCGCCGATGTTGAGCGACAGCGGCGTCGAGGAATAGCGCATCAGCAGGAGGCCGCCGGCATAGAGCAGCGCGCCGACGCACATCACCCGGAACAGCCCGAAGCGATCGGCGACCGCGCCGGCGATGGGCTGGCCCAGTCCCCACAGCAAGTTCTGAAAGGCGATGGCGAGGCCAAACACGTCGCGGCCCCAGGAGAATTCATGACTCATCGGCTGCACGAAGAAGCCGAGCGCCGAGCGCGGACCGAAGCCGAGCATGCCGATCGCACAGCCGCACAGAATGATGACGGCGGGGGTACGCCAGCTGGAGGAACGTGAGGCCGGAGCGAGTTCGCCCACTGATGTCGACATGGTATTCCCTGTCTGTCATTGGCGGACTCGCAAAGAGGCGCCGCGAACGCCTCATTTAATGCATTTGCATGAAAATCCCAAATCAAAAACGGTTGCATTCCACGAGGGGCTGCCGCGGGAGCATTGCGTTTCAATCTGGCCTCGCCCGACGCGTCGGACGACGATCTGACGAGATTGTGTGCGGCAGGACCTAGCCGTCCTCGGCAGAGCGTGCTATTTCCGATGTACTCATATTGAGCATATATGAGGTTCGATGAAACCCACTCCGGCCCCTCGGCCGGATTACTCAGGCCCTACATATACTCATATTGAGTATAAATGACATGCGACGGAGGCTTTGATGCCGATCACTGCAATCTACGGTCCAGACGATTTTGCCAACCGGCCGCAGGGCCATCTCGCCTCCTCTCCCCGCTCCGCACCGGCGCCCACAGCGTGCGCGCTGCCGACGCCCTCGCTGGAATGGACGGCGGAGGTCGAACGCACCACCGCCCCGCTCTATGAGCGCGTGAAGCACGTCATCCCTCCGATCGAGTGGCCGTTGATGGCGCCGACGATCAAGGCGATCAATGAGCTGAAGCGCGCGCGGGGCGCGGTGATCCTCGCCCATAACTACCAGGCGCCGGAGATCTTCCACTGCGTCGCCGACATCGGCGGCGACTCGCTCCAGCTCGCGGTCGAAGCCACCAAGGTGGAGGCCAATGTCATCGTCCAGTGCGGCGTGCACTTCATGGCGGAGACCTCGAAACTGCTCAACCCCGACAAGACGGTGCTGATCCCGGATTCGCGGGCCGGCTGCTCGCTGGCCGCCAGCATCACTGGCGCCGACGTGCGCCTGCTCCGCGAAAAGTTTCCGGGCGTGCCTGTCGTCGCCTACGTCAACACCTCCGCAGAGGTGAAGGCCGAGGTCGACATCTGCTGCACCTCGTCGAACGCGGTGCAGGTGGTCGAGAGCCTGAACGCGCCAAGCGTGATCTTCCTGCCCGATCGCTATCTCGCCACTTACGTGGCCTCGAAGACCGACGTGAAGATCATCGCCTGGAAGGGCGCCTGCGAGGTGCACGAGCGCTTCAAGGGCGAAGAGCTGCGCGCCTTTCGCGAGGCCGATCCGTCCGTGCAGATCATCGCGCATCCGGAGTGCCCGCCGGACGTGCTGGCGGAAGCCGACTTCACCGGCTCGACCGCGCACATGATCAATTGGGTGCGCGAAAAGCGGCCGCGGCGGCTGGTGATGATCACGGAATGCTCGATGGCCGACAATGTGCGCGCCGAGCTGCCCGACGTCGAGATGCTGCGCCCCTGCAACCTCTGCCCGCACATGAAGCGCATCACGCTCGCGAACATTTTGGACAGCCTGCTGACGCTCCGCGAGGAGGTGACGATCGATCCCGCCCTGGCGATGCGTGCAAGGCGCTCGGTCGAGCGGATGATCAACCTGAAGAATTGAGGGCAACCCGCAGCGGCAACCACCGCTGTCGTCCCGGACAGGCGCAGCGGAGCGCAGATCCGGGACCCATAACCACAGGAAGATGTGGTTGCGAAGGAAGGCAACACGCAGTTTCGCGCAACAATTTCTGCTGCGGCGTATGGGTCCCCGCCTTTGCGGGGACGACAGTGGAGTGAAAGGAAAGAACTATGACCAACACCATCCACAACCTCACCCGCACCGACGACATCGTCATCGTCGGCGGCGGCCTTGCCGGACTGTTCTGCGCCCTGAAGCTGGCGCCGCGGCCGGTGACCTTGATCTCGGCCGCGCCGCTCGGACAGGGCGCATCCTCCGCATGGGCGCAAGGCGGCATCGCCGCGGCGGTGGCCGAGGGCGACACGCCGGAAGCCCATGCCGCCGATACCATCGCGGTCGGCGGCGGCCTCGTCGACGAGGTGGTCGCACTTGGGATCGCGCGCGAGGCCGCGCCGCGCATCCACGATCTCTTGAGCTATGGCGTTTCGTTCGATCGCGACCTCGAAGGCAGGCTCGCCGTGGGACGCGAAGCGGCCCATTCGGCCCGGCGCATCGTGCATGTGCGAGGCGATGGTGCCGGTGCCGCGATCATCGCGGCCTTGAGCGAAGCGGTGCGCCGCACGCCCTCGATCCGTCTGGTCGAGGGGTTCGTCGCCGAGGCACTGCTGGTCGAGGATGGCGCCGTCGCCGGTCTTCAATTGCGCGAGGCCGGCAACTTCCAGGCGAAGCCGTTCCTGCTCGCCTCGCGCGCGGTGGTGCTTGCCACCGGCGGCATCGGACATCTCTACGCCGTCACGACCAATCCAATGGAAGCCAGCGGCTCCGGCCTCGCCATTGCCGCGCGTGCCGGTGCCGTGATCGCCGATCCGGAATTCGTGCAGTTCCATCCAACCGCCATCATGGTCGGCCGCGATCCGGCACCGCTCGCCACCGAAGCGTTGCGCGGCGAAGGCGCGACGCTGGTCAATGGCGCCGGTGAACGCTTCATGGTTGCGCGCCACCCGCTCGCGGAGCTCGCGCCGCGCGACATCGTGGCCCGCGGCGTATTCGCCGAGATTGCGGCCGGGCGCGGCGCCTTCCTCGACGCGCGCCAGGCGCTGGGCGCGCGCTTTGCGGACAAATTTCCGACCGTGCATGCGAGCTGCATCGCCGCCGGCATCGATCCGGCCACGCAGATCATCCCGATTGCCCCGGCCGCGCACTATCACATGGGCGGCATCGCGGTGGACGGACGCGGCCGCAGCTCGATCGACGGACTCTGGGCCGGTGGCGAGGTGTCGTCGACCGGCGCGCACGGCGCCAACCGGCTCGCCTCGAACTCGCTGCTGGAGGCGGTGGTCTACGCCGCGCGCATCGCCGACGACATCGCCGGCTGCTCGATCCCCGCGCCTGCCCGCCTCCCCGACGCACCGGTCGCGTCGCGCGGCGGCACGCCGGATGCTCTGGCCGGGAAGCGGCTGCGCGCGATGATGAGCGCGCATGTCGGCGTGATCCGCGAGAGCGACGGCCTCTCCGAGGCCGTGCACCACTTCGCTGCGCTCGAACGCGAGGCAACGAGCATCGCGCTGCGCAACATGGCGACGTCTGCCCTGCTCGTTGCCGCCTCGGCGTGGAGCCGCCGCGAGAGCCGCGGCGCGCATTTCCGCTCCGACCACCCAGCTGAAATCCCTGCGCTGGCGCAGAGAACGATGACCACGCTCACGGCGGCGCGCGAGATCGCGGAAAGCCTGAGCTCCCTGCCACGCGTTGCGCAATCCATGATCGCCTGAAGGAGTTTTCCATGATTACCACCACCTCCCTGCTCTATCCCGACGCCTTCCTCTCGCCGCTTGCGATCGGCGAAGCCGTGCAGCGCGCGCTCGACGAGGACCTCGGCCGCGCCGGCGACATCACCTCCCTGGCGACAATCCCGGAAGCGACCAGGGCGCAAGCCATTCTGGTCGCGCGCCAATCCGGCGTGATCGCCGGATTGCCGCTGGCACTCGCGACATTGCAAAAACTCTCCTCCGACATCGACGTGCGCGCGCATGTCCGTGATGCCGCACGCGTTGTCCGCGGACAGCAGGTGCTGACGATCTCGGGCCCTGCGCGCGCCATTCTCACAGCGGAGCGGACGGCGCTGAATTTCGTCGGCCGCCTGTCGGGCGTCGCGACGCTCACGGCCGACTATGTCGCCCGCACCGAAGGCACGAAGATGCGCATCTGCTGCACGCGCAAGACCACGCCGGGGCTGCGCGCGCTGGAGAAATACGCCGTGCGCTGCGGCGGCGGCTTCAATCACCGCTTCGGCCTCGACGATGCGATCCTGATCAAGGACAACCACATCGCGGTCGCCGGCGGCATCTGTGCGGTGCTGGAGCGCGCCCGCGCCCATGCCGGCCATCTTGTCAAGATCGAGATCGAGGTCGATACGCTGGCGCAGTTGCGCGAGGTGCTCGATACCGGACTTGCCGACGCCGTGCTGCTCGACAACATGGACCTTGCGACATTGCGCGAGGCCGTGCGGATCAACGAGGGTCGTCTCCAGCTGGAGGCGTCCGGCGGCGTCACGCTGGACTCGATCGCGGCCATCGCGGCGACCGGCGTCGACTACACTTCGGCGGGCGCGCTGACGCATTCGGCGCCGAACTTTGATTGCGCGCTGGATATTGAGATGTGAGATCACCGCTCTGAGCCCAGGGCTGGCTGCACCTCTCCCGCTTGCGGGGGAGGTCGGCGCGAAGCGCCGGGTGGGGGCTCTCTCCACACGGGGGGTCTCGCCTGCGGAAACACCCCCTCCCCAGCCCTCCCCCGCAAGCGGGAGAGGGAGCATACCTTCACTGCGGCAACGATTGATTGCCTCAGCGCCGCTCGCTCACGCCCATCTCGGCAGAGCTCTTGGCTTCCTGCGCGAGCTCGGCTGACAGCGCGGCGGTCTGGGCCGGGGTGCCCCAACTCGGTTCCTCGCTTCCGTCGCCCCAGGCGCGCGGGCGATAGAAGGTGTGCACGCCGGTCTTGTACATCTTCTTCATCTCGGCGACCCAGGACGGGCGCACCCAGTAGGCGTGATAATGAGTGGACTTGCCCACCTCGGGCAGCCAGATCTGGCCGTCGAGCATCGCCTTCGCGATCTTCTTGGCGCGCTCCCACATCTCGGGCTCGCGGATCACGTCGGCATTGTTGTCGCAGGCGAAGGTGAACTGGCAGGCGAGATGGCGGTGCTTGTTCTGATAGACCGCTCCGCACACGGTGTCGGGATATTTGCCCGAGAACACGCGGTTCATCACCACCTGCGCCACAGCCATCTGGCCGCGAACGGCCTCGCCGCGCGACTCGAAATAGACGGCTTCCGCAAGGCACTTCTCGGACTTCGCGCGCGACTTGTCGTCGAGCGCGAGACGCTCCGCCGGCGATCTGGCGCGCTGGTTGTCGGCGTTGACCTCGCCCTTCGGCGCGACGCTCTCGCCGCTCTCGATATCCTTTGCGATGTCCGCCGTCGGCGGCGATAGCGAGGCCGTCACCTTCATGTCGGGATCGGGCATCACGATCAGCGGCTCGGCGCCGGGTTGCCAGCTCTCGATGCTTTCGAGATTGCCGCCGAGCGAGGAGCTGCCGAAGAACAGGTTGGAGGTCTTGACGCTGAAGGGATCCCGCACCGGCGTCGTCGGCGCAGTGGTCCGCTTAAGCGCCTCGAGCGGCTGCACCGCGAACGCGCGCGCGGCGTCGCTGGCCCGCGGTGGATTGGAATATTGCGGCAGCGGCGGCGCGCGGAGCGCTTCCTGGAGTTCGGGATCGAGGGCGGCCGCGGATTCCGGCGACATCGCCTGCGGCAGCGCCGCGGTCTTGGCGCCGAACACCGAGCTGTTCGACGTCGCGGGATCCTGCTGCGCCGGTGCCGCAGCGGGCGCGGCCGCCTCGGGAGCCTCGGTCGGCGCAACGGTCGCGAGGCGATCACCCTTCATGGAGCGATCGACCTTGGGAAAGTCGGAAGCCTGGTAGCGCGGCGCAGCCTGCAGCCCCGGATTGCGGCTGATCGCGCCGGTGACGTCGCGGCCATCGAGGCTCGCCAGGCGAACCATCGCGCTTTGCGGAACCGAGGTGCCGATGGGGCGGGAAAAACTGTAGGTGGCGAGCTGGATCGAGGACGCCGCGGAGAACACCTGCTTCTGCCAACGCTCGGCTACGCCGGGTTGGCGCGCCAGCAGAGAGGCAATATCCTGATAGCCGGTCTCTCTCGGCATCAATGCGAAGATGCAGAGACCGATGCCGAAGGACGCGAACCGCGCGCCCTTCGGATGGTTACGCAACACAGACATCGATACGCTCACGCTACGCTTACGCCAGAAAAATCGAAACGCAGTACATCCGTGCAATTCGATCTTTATCGTAAGTATCCAATTTAGGTTGCCGGGGCGTTAATCGGCGTTGCGCGTGCGGCACACTCAAGCGATTGCAGGTGTTTTCACGGGGTGATCGCGCACGGTGGTAAACGCGTCCTCACGCGAAGCGGTAAACAACCGGTCAACGCGAATGGTGAAGGAACTCTTGCTGGCGCGTATCATTACGGGACGCGCGTGTGGTTCCTTGTTGTCCGAGCTTCCGCCTCGTCATTGGAGGAGCTGTTGCGACGAAGCAATCCGGGCTGCCGCCGTGGAGAGATTCTGGATTGCTTCGCTGCGCTCGCAATGATGGGTTGGCGAGAGCATCGCGAAAACGAAAAGAGGCGGGGTTTTGCCCCCGCCTCTTTCATCCGCATTCTAGTTCTGCTTACGCCTGGCTGGCGATCGCCTTGCCGAGTGCGGCTTGCGCCGCTGCGAGACGGGCGATCGGCACGCGGTAGGGCGAGCAGGAGACGTAGTCGAGGCCGATGTTGTGGCAGAAGGCGACGGAAGCGGGATCGCCGCCGTGCTCGCCGCAGATGCCGACCTTGAGCTTCGGGCGGGTCTTGCGGCCGCGCGCGACGCCGATCTTGACGAGCTCGCCAACGCCTTCCTGGTCCAGCGCGACGAAGGGATCGACCGACAGGATGCCCTTCGCCACGTAGGGACCGAGGAAGCTCGCCGCGTCGTCGCGGCTGATGCCGTAGGTGGTCTGCGTGAGGTCGTTGGTGCCGAACGAGAAGAACTCGGCCGACTCTGCGATCTCGGCCGCGAGCAGACAGGCGCGCGGCAGCTCGATCATGGTGCCGACCTGATAGGTCAGCTTGGTGTTGGTGTCGCGCATCACCGCCTGGGCGGTCGCATCGATCCGCGCCTTGACGAGGTCGAGCTCCATCTTGGTCGCGATCAGCGGCACCATCACCTCGAGGCCGACGGCCTTGCCGGTGCGCTTCTCGGCCTCGACCGCCGCCTCGAAGATCGCACGCGCCTGCATCTCGGCGATCTCCGGATAGGCGATCGCGATGCGGCAGCCGCGGAAGCCGAGCATCGGATTGAACTCCGAGAGCTCGCGCGCGCGGTCAGCCAGGCGCCGCGGGTCGGTATTCATGGCGCGTGCCACTTCCTCGACCTCGGCGTGGGTATGCGGCAGGAACTCGTGCAGCGGCGGGTCGAGCAGACGGATCGTGACGGGCAGGCCCTTCATGATCTCGAACAGCTCGACGAAGTCGGCGCGCTGCATCGGCAGCAGTTTGGCGAGCGCCGCGCGGCGGGACTGCTCGTCCTCGGAGAGGATCATCTCGCGAACCGTGCGGATGCGGGTCTCTTCGAAGAACATGTGCTCGGTGCGGCACAGGCCGATGCCTTCGGCGCCGAACTTGATCGCGGTGCGCGCGTCGTCGGGCGTGTCGCCGTTGACGCGGACGCCGATCTTGCGGACCTGGTCGGCCCAGGCCATCAGCGTGCCGAACTCGCCGGACAGCTCCGGCTCGATCATCGGCATGCGGCCGGCGAGCACCTGGCCGAGCGAGCCGTCGATCGTGATGACGTCGCCGGTCTTGAAGGTGCGCGAACCGATGCTCATGGTGCCGCGGCCGTAATCGACACGGATGGTGCCGCAGCCGGAGACGCAGGGCTTGCCCATGCCGCGCGCGACCACCGCCGCGTGCGAGGTCATGCCGCCGCGCGTGGTCAAAATGCCTTCGGCGGCGTGCATGCCGTGGATGTCTTCCGGGCTGGTCTCGATGCGGACCAGGATGACCTTGCGCCCGTCGGCCTGAAGCTTGGCGGCCTCGTCCGAGGAAAACACGATCTCGCCGGAAGCAGCACCCGGGGATGCCGGCAGGCCGGTCGCAATCACGTCGCGCTTGGCGTTGGGATCGATGGTCGGATGCAGCAGCTGATCCAGCGAAGCCGGATCAATCCGCGTCACCGCTTCCTTCTTCGAGATCAGGCCTTCATTGGCGAGCTCGACGGCGATGCGCAGCGCCGCCTTGGCGGTGCGCTTGCCGCCGCGGGTCTGCAGCATCCACAGCTTGCCGCGCTCGACGGTGAACTCCATGTCCTGCATGTCGCGGTAGTGCTTCTCGAGCTGCGTGTAGATCCGCGTCAGCTCCTTGAAGGCCTCCGGCATCGCCGCTTCCATCGACGCCTTGTCGGAGCCCGATTCCTGGCGCGCCTCCTCGGTGATATCCTGCGGCGTGCGGATGCCCGCCACCACGTCCTCACCTTGCGCGTTGATCAGGAACTCGCCGTAGAGCTTGCTCTCGCCGGTCGAGGGGTTGCGGGTGAAGGCAACCCCGGTCGCCGAGGTCTCGCCCATGTTGCCGAACACCATGGCCTGCACGTTGACCGCGGTGCCCCAGGATTCCGGAATGTCGTGCAGCTTGCGGTAGGTCACCGCGCGCGCGTTCATCCAGGATGAGAACACCGCGCCGATTGCGCCCCAGAGCTGGTCGTGCGGATCCTGCGGGAAGTCCTTGCCGGTCTCGCGCGCGACGGCGTCCTTGTACTTGCCGACCAGCTCGACCCAGTCCTCGGCGGTGAGGTCGGTGTCGAGGGTATAGCCCTGGCCGTCCTTGAAGGTGTCGAGGATTTCCTCGAAGTGATGATGCTCGAAGCCGAGCACCACGTCCGAATACATGGTGATGAAGCGGCGATAGCTGTCGTAGGCGAAGCGGCGGTCACCCGACAATTCCGACAGCGCTTCCACGGTCTGATCGTTGAGGCCGAGGTTGAGCACGGTGTCCATCATGCCCGGCATCGAGGCGCGCGCGCCGGAGCGCACGGAGACGAGCAGCGGGTTCTTGGCATCGCCGAAGATCTTGCCGGTCAACTTGCCGACATAGTCGAGCGCCTTCTCAACCTGCGACTGCAACTCCTTCGGATAGGATTTGTCGTGGGCGTAGAAATAGGTGCAGACCGAGGTCGGGAGGGTGAAGCCCGGAGGCACCGGCAGGCCGAGATTGGCCATCTCGGCAAGGTTCGCGCCCTTGCCGCCGAGCAGGTCGCGCATCTCCGTGCGGCCCTCGGCCTTGCCGTCACCGAACGTGTAGACCCATTTGCCGGCCTTGCCCGCGGCCGGCGCGGCCTTGGCTGATACAGCCTTCTTCGGCGCAGGCTTCGCAGCGACCTTCGGCAGAGCCGCCTTGGTCACAGCCTTCGCAGCCGGCTTGGCAGCAGCCTTTGCGGCAGTTTTGGCGACCGGCTTTGCGGCAGCTTTGGCGACCGGCTTGGGCGCGCTCTTGGCAAGCGTCTTGCGGGCTGCCGGCGCGGCTTTCGCCTTGGCGGAAGACTTTGATTTCGCTGGAGTTTTATTGGGCTTCGAGGCGGCTTTGGCCATAGCTTGCACACAACCTGCGAGAGGAATGGGAATTCGCGGGCCTTACACCATTTTGGGCGGGCCCGCGCAAGTCGGACAGTTCCGGAAAATGAACCCCTAGAGGCGGAGCCATTTCAGGAGCCCAAGCCCGATCGCACCGTTCACAATAAGGAAGATCGCGACGATCAGGTTGAGAAGTCGCGGCATGATCAGGATGAGCACGCCCGCAATCAACGACAGGATCGGCGAAATGTGGGCGACGGTGATGTGCATGAATTTTCTTTCTGTGGAGGTGGGGCGAATCGCGGGCGGATCATAGCCCTCCCGGTTCCGCGAGTAGAGACGCGCAAGACGTGATGCGAGTTCCGGCACCCACGAAAACTGCCTGAAATTGCCGCGAATGCGGCGGGCCTTTTCCCGGAACATTGCGAAGGGTGCATGCATTGGCCAACCGGTCGCGCCATTGGCGCGTCCGAAAATAAAATTCACGTCGAAGGAGTTGTCCATGCGGAACAGGATTCTCGCTCTTGTAGCGCTCGCGGCCGCGATCGGCTCGCCCCTTGCGGCGCAGGCGCAAAGCGGTGTCACCGTCGGACGCGCGCCCGCCGTGGTCGACAGCGGCCCAACCATCGCAGTCGAACAGCGGCCGGCCTTCCGCGAGTACGTCGTCGAGCAGCGTGTGCCCGCCTTCAGCATTCCCGATCGCATCATCGTCGGCACGACATTACCCGAGGCAGGCGTCACCTATTATGACGTGCCGCAACGCTTCGGCGCCACCACCTACCGCTACACCGTCGTGAACGGCGAAACCGTTCTGGTCGAGCCGCGCTCGCGCCGCATCGTCGAGGTGCTGGACTAGCACGGATCGACTGTTGGCACTGATCGACTAGATGTCCGGCGCGTCACTTCAATCAGGCTGGCGCGAGCAGTGTAATCGGACATCAGGCCCCGCCCGGTCTTCCCCCCGCCGGGCGGGGCTTTTTGCGCTGTCATTCCGGGGCGCGCCACTTGGCGCGAGCCCGGAATCCATACTCACGATGGTGGTTATGGATTCCGGGCTCGTGCTTCGCACGCCCCGGAATGACAGCGGTATTTGCCCCGCGAGCGCGACCTCAATCCTGGATCTTCGAGAAATCCGCCACCGCACGCGTGGCGCTGCGGATCTCGTTCAGCAGCTTGAGGCGGTTCTCGCGCACCTTCGTATCGTCGTCGTTGACGCGGACCTTGTCGAAGAACGCATCGACCGGCGGACGCAACTTGGCCATCGCGCTCATCGCGGCCGCGAAGTCTTCCCTGACGACGGCGGCGCTGGCTTCCGCCTGCACTTCGCCTATCGCCTTTGCCAGCGCCTTTTCCTCGGCCAGGCTGTAAAGCGCAACGTCGGGCGCGCCTTCGAAGCTGCGCTTGTCCTTCTTCTCCTCGATGCCAAGGATATTGCTGGCACGCTTGATGCCAGCCAGCAGGTTCTTACCGTCGTCGCTCTCGAGAAACTTTCCGAGCGCCTCGACGCGGCGGACGATCATCAGCAGGTCGTCCTGGCCGCCGAGCGCAAACACGGCATCGACGAGATCGTGCCGCGCGCCCTGCTCACGGAGCTGTACTTTCAGGCGATCAGCGAAGAAGGCGAGGAGGTCGCTCGGCAGCTTCTGCGCATCGGCCGGCTTCACCGACAAACCGGTGAGCGCAGATGTCGCCACCTTCATGAGCGACAGACGCAGCGCGTTCTCGGCGATCAACCTGATCACGCCCAGCGCCGCGCGACGCAGCGCATAGGGGTCCTTGCTGCCTGTCGGCTTCTCGTCGATGGCCCAGAACCCGACCAAGGTATCGATCTTGTCTGCAAGCGCGACCGCAACGCTGACCGGATCGGTCGGCACGCGATCAGTCGGTCCTTGCGGCTTATAGTGCTCCTCGCAGGCGGCGGCGACGGACGCGTCCTCGCCCTGGGCCAGCGCATAGTACTTGCCCATCAGGCCCTGCACTTCGGGGAATTCGCCGACGACCTCGGTGAGCAAATCCGCCTTCGCCAGATGCGCCGCGCGCGTCGCCTTCGCGACATCGGCGCCGACCAGTGCCGCAATCTCGGCTGCGAGCCGCTCGATGCGCTTGATCCGCGCTGCCTGCGTGCCGAGCTTCTCGTGGAACACGATCTGCTCGAACTTCGGCAGCCGATCTTCGAGTTTCGTCTTCAGGTCTGTCTCGTAGAAGAACTTCGCATCCGACAGGCGCGGACGGATCACGCGTTCGTTGCCTGATACGATGACCTTGCCGCCGTCGGCCGCCTCGATATTGGCGGTGAGGACGAACTTGTTGGTCAGCTTCCCGGTCTTGGGATCCTTGACCACAAAGCACTTCTGGTTGTTGCGGATGGTGGCGCGGATCACCTCGTCCGGAATCGCGAGATATTCCGCTTCGAACGATCCCATCATGACGACGGGCCATTCGACGAGGCCCGAGACCTCGTCCAGCAGCACCTGATCTTCGACCAGTTCGAAGCCTTGTGCGAAGGTCAGCTCCTTGGCGTCGGCGAAGATGATGTCCTTGCGCGCCTGCGGATCGAGGATGACCTTGGCGGCCTTCAGCTTCGCTTCGTAGTCTTCAAAACGACGCACGGAAATCGCGTCCGGCGCCATGAAGCGATGACCGTAGGTGGTCTGGCCGGTCGTGATGCCATCGACCTCGAATTTCACGACATCGGGCTCTTCGGTCTCGAGCCCGAAGGTCGCGGTGATCGCGTGCAGCGGACGCACCCAGCTCAGCGAACCCGGCTTGCCGGAGCGCGCGCCCCAGCGCATCGATTTCGGCCAGGGGAAGGTGCGGATGATGACGGGCAGGATTTCCGCGAGCACGTCGATCGCGTCGCGGCCAGGCTTCTCGATCAATCCGATGTAGAAATCACCCTTGGGGTCGCGCTGGATTTTTGCTTCATCCAGCGACTTCAATCCCGTCGCCTTCAGGAAGCCCTGCACGGCCGCGTCGGGCGCGCCGACCTTCGGACCGCGACGTTCGGTCTTGAGGTCAGGCTGGCGCGCCGGGATGCCGTGCACGGTGAGCGCGAGGCGGCGCGGCGTCGCGAACGCCTTGGCGCCCTCGTAAACCAGGCCTTCGGCGACGAGCTTGTCGGTGACCAGGCGGCGCAGATCGTCGGCCGCCTTCCCTTGCATGCGCGCGGGGATTTCTTCGGAGAACAGTTCAAGCAAAAGATCGGGCATCAGGCCGCTCCGCCCGCTTCAGTATGGATCCAGGCCTCGCCGCAGGCCTTGGCCAGCTCACGCACGCGAAGAATGTAGCTCTGCCGCTCGGTCACGGAGATCACGCCGCGGGCATCGAGCAAGTTGAAGACGTGGCTGGCCTTGATGCACTGGTCGTAGGCCGGCAGCGCCATCAGATGCGCCTCGCGCTTGTCGTCCTTCCAGCCGGCGTCGAGATATTTCCGGCAGGCTGCCTCCGCCATCTTGAACTGCTCGAACAGCATCGCGGTGTCGGCGACTTCAAAATTGTGCTTCGAATATTCGCGCTCGGCCTGCAGGAAGACGTCGCCATAGGTGACTTTGGCATCGCCGTCGCGGCCGTTGAAGTTGAGGTCGTAGACGCGGTCGACGCCCTGCACATACATCGCGAGGCGCTCGAGACCGTAGGTGAGTTCGCCCGCGACCGGCGCGCATTCGAAGCCGGCGACCTGCTGGAAGTAAGTGAACTGGCTGACTTCCATGCCGTCGCACCAGCACTCCCAGCCGAGGCCCCAGGCGCCCAGCGTCGGGCTCTCCCAATCGTCCTCGACGAAGCGGATGTCGTGCACGGCGGAATCGATGCCGATCGCGGCCAGCGACTTCAGGTACAGCTCCTGAAGGTTCGGCGGCGACGGCTTCATGATCACCTGGAACTGGTAATAGTGCTGCATCCGGTTCGGGTTCTCGCCATAGCGGCCGTCCTTGGGCCGGCGCGAGGGCTGCACATAGGCCGCGTTCCAGGGCTTTGGCCCGAGCGCGCGCAACGTGGTCGCCGGATGGAAGGTACCCGCGCCCATCTCCATGTCGTAGGGCTGCAGGATCACGCAGCCCTGCTCGGCCCAGAACCGCTGGAGCGCGAGGATGAAGCCCTGGAACGAGCGTTCCGGGCGCATATGGGCGGGCAATGAGGCGTCCATCGTCAGATCAGGCTCTCGCGGGGGGGTTGAATCGCGCGGGACCGTATCGACGGCGGGAGTGGGAATCAAGGCAAAGGGGCGGATTCGGGCTTAACGGCCGCCGTAGAGTGACGGTGCCGTAGGGTGGGCAAAGCGAAGCGTGCCCCCCATCGTCGCCACGATTGCCGAAGGGAATGGTGGGCACGGCGCAACAGCGCCTTTGCCCACCCTAGGGCACCTTACATGGGGCGCGCCTAACCCGGCCGATAGGCTCCGGTCACGGGGTCACGTTTCAGGGTCTGGATGTTCCCCATATGGGCGGCCTCGGCGACGCGCGAGAGGCGCATCTCCTCCAGCTCCCGGTTGATCCTGACAGCAGTCTTGTAGGCCCAGCGGACCACGGCAAGCCCACCCAGGACGCCCGCGAAAGCGACGAACGGCGGCATCGGTCGATCCTCGTTGAGTGCTCAGCCCCCACGCACATTGTTGCGCAGTCGGGGCTGCGCCGCAATCGGCAGGCCAAGAGGCCAAATGGCGCGGGAGGGCTGCGCCTAGAACCCGAATTTCGCCCAGATCGCCCGCGTCTCAAGCGCCGAGATCAGATCGTCCGGCAGGCCGACCATTGATTCCATGGCCGAAAGCTGCCCCGCGCCGGGCGATTTCCGGCCCAGAAAGCCGGAGAGCAGCCCGGTCGGCTGCGCGATCACGGGGGTGAGAACCTTCTCGCCATAGCGGGCACGAAGAGTTGAGCGGAGATCGCCGATGCTGTCGGCGATCCCCAGCGCGATCGAACTCTCGCCGGCCCAGTATTCGCCCGTGAACAGGGCGTCGTCCGCGCCCTTGAGGCGCGCGCCGCGGCTCTCCTTCACCAGGGAAATGAAAATCTGATGGATTTCGCGCTGGAGCGCCTTCAGCTTGGCGACGTCGTCGGGGTTCTCGGGGAGGAAAGGATCGAGCATCGCCTTGTGCGCGCCGGCCGTGTAGAGGCGCCGCTCGATGCCGAGCCGCTTGATCGCCTCCTGGAAACCGAAGCTGCCGCCGACCACGCCGATCGAGCCGAGGATCGAAGAGGGATCGCAGATGATCTCGTCGCCGGCGCAGGCGATCATGTAGCCGCCGGACGCCGCAACGTCCTCGACGAACACGAGCACCGGCAGCTTCTTCTCCGCCGCGAGCTGCTTGATGCGCAGGTAGATCTGGCGCGACTGCACCGGCGAGCCGCCGGGCGAGTTGATCACCAGAGCCACCGCCTTGGCGTGCCGGTACGAGAACGCGCGCTCCAGCACCCGCGCGACGCCCGCCAGCGTCATGCCCGGGCGCAGCGGCGTCACCGCACCGATCACACCGGACAGCCGCACCACCGGTACGACCGCGGTACCGGGGCGGAAGCGCGCCGGCAGATATTGCATGAGCTTGTCGGCCAGGCCGGAACTCTCACGATCTTTCAATTGTTCGGCCATGCCGTTACCTCTGATTAACCATTTCTTATCACGCGACTGTCATTGGAAGTGCCTGGAACGTGTTTTGCAGATTTTCCGTTGGGAGGCTGCAATGAGGCAGCGGAGAACACCATGAAAATCTATCTGCTGATGCTGCTGATCGGTGCGCTGTTCATGGCGATCCGCTTGACGTCCCCGCAAGAGCAGCAGTCGGAATCGCTTCCGCAGTAAGTCGTCACGGTTCCATCAGCGGCAAGGCCGCTCTCCCCTCCAAAATCTCCGTCACCTCTTTTTTGGACACGCCTGACTCGTCGTTGAGCATGAGGCCCGGCAGCAATCGCGTCGGAGCCCGGCCGCCTTTGACCGCACGCACCAGCACGCGGATCGCGGGCCGCCCCGCCTCACCGTGAACCGGCAGGATCGAAAGGCTCCCGAAGCCGCGTGACAGCGCCGCCAGGACATCGGCGATGCCATCTGCGCGCCAGATCAATGTCAGCACACCATTCGATCGGAGGATGCGCCGCGCTGCATGCACCCAGGCATGCAGGGTCTCCTCCGTCGCCACATGCGCGGTGTGACGCGCCTGATCCGGCGAGCCGCGATGCCGGGCCGGATCGTTGAAGGGCGGATTCATCAGCACCGCGTCGACGCTGTCGGGCGGCAGCCCGTTTGCCGCAAAGGCCGTGGCGTCGGCGGTGACATCGAGCAGGATGATCTCGGCGGCAAGCGCATTCGCGGCTGCATTGGCGCGCGCGAGCTCGGCCAGCTCCGGATTGATCTCGACCAGGCTCAGCCCGATACCAGCGACGCGCCGGGCCAGCGCCAGCCCGGCCGTGCCGATCCCGGCGCCGAAATCGACCACGCGGTCCCCGGGGCGGGCCTCCGTCGCCGCCGCAAGCAGAATGGCGTCGTGCCCGGCTCTGTGGCCACTCCGCTTCTGTCTCAGGCGCAATTGCCCGCCGAGAAAGGCGTCCTCGGTGATATCTGCGGCCTCACTCATCGCCGCGCAGTTCGTGGCTGAGGCCGGCCTCGGTGAGGAGCTCCCGCGCCTCCTGGGCGTCGTCCTCATGAACCAGGATCCGCCGCGGCAAAATGCCGAGCGAGCCCTCGATGATGCTCATGTTCTGGTCCAGCACCAGATGATGGATGTTGGCGCCGTCGAGCAGCGCGCCGATCGCCGACACCAGCACCATATCGTTGGTCCGAACCAGTTCACGCAAAACGCAGGTTTCCTTGCCTGAGAGGGGGCTAAAGCGGCAAATGTCAATGGTTCCGCGGGCCTTGCCGCATCCGCCGCCAGTTTCTATTGTCTTTCCGTCAGAATAGCCCCTCCGGGGCAAATATTGGAGACCGGCGTGGCCGTCATCGTACCTTTCGAAACTCCCGGCGCGTCGATCGAAGAGCTGGTTGCCCTTGTCGCCCCTGATATGGAGCGCGTCAACGCCACGATCCTGTCGCGGACCGGTTCGGACGTGACCATGATCCCGGAGGTCGCCAACCATCTGATCTCCTCCGGCGGCAAGCGGCTGCGGCCGATGCTGA
>NZ_AJQF01000178.1:0-4823 GCF_000261705.1 Bradyrhizobium genomosp. III
TTCATGCATACCGCCACGCTCCTGCACGACGACGTCGTCGACGAGAGCGAGATGCGCCGCGGCAAGCTGTCGGCCCGCATGCTCTGGGGCAACGAGGCGAGCGTGCTGGTCGGCGACTTCCTGCTCGGCCAGGCCTTCCGCATGATGGTCGAGGTCGGCTCGCTCCGCGCGCTCGACATCCTCTCTGCGGCCGCCGCCACCATCGCCGAGGGCGAGGTGATGCAGCTGGCCGCCGCCAAGAACACCGCGACCACCGAGGACGAATATCTCGCCGTGATCCGCGGCAAGACCGCCGAGCTGTTCGCGGCGGCCTGCGAGGTCGGCCCCGTCATCGCCAACCGCCCCAAGGCCGAGCAGACCGCCTGCCGCTCGGTCGGCATGAATCTCGGCATCGCCTTCCAGCTCGTCGACGACGTGCTCGACTATGGCGGCAAGAGCGCAAAGCTCGGCAAGAACACCGGCGACGATTTCCGCGAGGGCAAGATCACCCTGCCCGTCGTGCTCGCCTTCCGCCGCGGCAACGACACCGAGCGCGCGTTCTGGATCCGGGCGCTCGAGCGCGGCGAGATCGGCGATAGCGACCTCGATCACGCCATCGGGCTCATGAACAAGCACCGCGCGCTCGAGGACACGCTCAGCCGCGCCCAGCACTACGGCGCCATGGCGGTGGACGCACTGGCGCTGTTCCCCTCCTCGCCGATGAAGAGCGCGCTGGAGCAGGTGGTGGCGTTCTGTCTCGCAAGGTCGCACTAGGCTTTTGCGTTTCGGCGCACCGCCAGCGAAACATCCGGTGTCGTCCCTGCGAACGCAGGGACCCATACCGCGTGATCCATCGATACAGTGTCGGTGCGAGTACCGATAACATCCGATCTTCGCCAAACCACTCCCTGTGGTTATGGGTCCCGGCGTTCGCCGGGACGACACCGGTGAGATAGGTCCGGACTATCTCCACATCGTCATTGCGAACGCAGCGACTTGTCCGCCGAAGCCTTGGCGAAGGCGGAGCAATCCAGAATCCCTCCGCGGAGACGTTCGCTCGCAATGACGGAGTTCGGGGCAACAACACAGTCACTCTCGTGTCCCGGACGCGCTGCAACGCCCTTCGCGTTGCTGCTGCAGAGCCGGGACCCACGGGACATCCGCAGTCATCAGCAACATGGGCCCCGGCTCTGCAGCGCACCGCTGAAGAAGCGCTGCGCTGCGTCCGGGGCACGAGGTTGCCTAGTCACTTGCATTTTGCAAGTCACTCACCTACCTTCCCGCCATGCAACCCAAATCCCCCTCGATCCTGGAATGCCCGGTCGGCCGTGCCGTCGAGACGGTCGGCGAATGGTGGAGCATCCTGATCCTGCGAGATGCGTTTCAGGGGGCGACGAAATTCGACGAATTTTCGCAAAGCCTCGGGATCGCTCCGAACATCCTGTCGCGGCGCCTCGCTCACCTCACCGCGAGTGGCATGTTCGTGCGGCGCCGCTATCATGAGCGGCCGCCGCGTTACGAATACGTTCTGACCGACAAGGCGCGGGATTTCTTCCCGGTGATCGCTACGCTGCTCGCCTTCGGCAACAAGCATCTCGCGCCCAAAGGTGAATCCATTCTGCTGGCGAACCGGAGCGACGCTCGCCCGTTCGATCCGGTCGTGGTCGACGCTACCGACATGCAGCCGATCACGCTCGCCAATACGGTCGTCGTCGCCGGTCCCCGCGCCAGCCGCGGCATGCGCAAGCGGATCGCTTCACTCAAGGCCATGAACCCGGCCGTCGCGCCGGCTGGAGAGTAATATGCGTCGTATCGTCGTGACGGGAATGGGCGCGGTATCGCCGCTCGGCTGCGGTGTCGAAACCTCATGGCGCCGGCTGCTCGCCGGTCAAAGCGGACTGCGCCCGCTGCCCGAATGGGCGCAGGCGCTGCCGGCGCGCATTGCCGGACTCGTGCCCGACAAGGCCGACGATGCCGATGGCGGCTTCGATCCCGCGCAGGCCGCCGCACCAAAAGACCAGCGCAAGATGGATCGCTTCATCCTGTTCGCGCTGCTCGCGGCCGCCGAGGCGATCGCGCAGGCGAAATGGACGCCGCAGGATGCTGCCGCGCTGGAGCGCACCGCGACGATCATCGCCTCCGGCGTCGGCGGTTTCCCGGCGATGGCGGAGGCGGTGCGCATCACCGAGCAGCGCGGCGTGCGCCGGCTCTCGCCGTTCACGATCCCCTCGTTCCTGGCCAATCTCGCCGCCGGCCACGTCTCGATCAAATACGGCTACAAGGGCGCGCTCGGCACACCGGTCACCGCATGCGCCGCCGGCGTCCAGGCGATCGGCGATGCCGCGCGCATGATCCATGCGGGCGAAGTCGACATCGCGATCTGCGGCGGCGCGGAGGCCTGCATCGACATCGTCAGCCTCGGCGGCTTTGCGGCAGCGCGCGCGTTGTCGAGCTCCTTCAACGCGGAGCCGGCGCGGGCCTCGCGCCCGTTCGATCGGGACCGCGACGGCTTTGTCATGGGCGAAGGCGCCGGCATTCTTGTCATCGAGGAGCTGGAGCATGCGCTCGCGCGTGGCGCCATGCCGATCGCAGAAGTGATCGGATACGGCACGACGGCGGACGCTTATCACATGACGTCCGGTCCGCCCGACGGCGACGGCGCCCGCCGCGCCATGGAGATCGCGCTTCGGCAGGCGAGCCTTGCACCGGCAGATCTGCAGCACCTCAACGCCCACGCAACATCGACGCCCGCCGGCGACGAGAGCGAGCTTGGCGCGATCGCCGCGCTGTTCGGCCGTAACCGCGGCATCGCCGTCAGCGCGACCAAATCGGCCACCGGCCATCTGCTCGGCGCCGCCGGCGGCCTCGAGGCGATCTTCACCGTGCTCGCTTTGCGCGACCAGATCGCGCCGCCGACGCTCAACCTCGAAAACCCCGATGCGGGCGCTGAGGGCATCGACATCGTCGCCGGCAGCGCGCGGCCGATGCCGATGCAACACGCAATCTCCAACGGCTTTGGCTTCGGCGGGGTCAATGCCAGCGTGATCTTCCGCCGCGCGGGCTAAACGAGAGCCTTGCAATCGCGGCACGCTGCGCTACGAAAACAGGATGATCGAAACGAATTTCTGGCTGTTCCTGGCCGCAGCCTGTCTCATTGCCGCCGTTCCCGGCCCCGGCATCTTCTACGTCGCGGCACGGACCTTGTCGGAGGGACGCGCCAGCGGCTTCGCATCGACCGCAGGCACGGCGCTGGGCGGACTGGTTCATGTCGTCGCGGGCAGCCTCGGCATCTCCGCCATCATCCTCGCCAGCGCCGAATTGTTCGCCGCCGTCAAATTCGTCGGCGCGCTCTACCTGGTCTGGCTCGGCATCAAGACCTTTCGCAGCGCCGGCCGCGCACTGTCGCTCGAGAGCGAGCCGGCCGGTGACAAGCGCGCATTCCGCGACGGCGTGCTGGTCGAGGCGCTGAACCCGAAGACCGCCGCGTTCTTCCTCGCCTTCATTCCGCAATTCCTCGATCCCGCGGGACCGAGCCCCACGCTGCAGTTCATTATGCTGGGTGCGATCTCGGTGGCGTTGAACACGCTTGCCGACGTCGTCGTGGTGCTGATGGCCTCCGCTACCCGCACGCAGCTGATCGGACGGCCGCACCTGATGCGGCGTCTCACCCAGGGCTCCGGCGTCTTCATTGCAGGCCTCGGCCTGTCGCTGGCACTGGTGCGGCGGCCGGCGAATGGATAGCGCCCCGATGCCCGCCCCGCAAAGCCGCTTCTACGAGTCTCATGGTCTACGGCTGCATTACGCCGATTGGGGCAATGAGGGCGCGCCGCCTCTCATCCTGGTCCATGGCGGCCGCGATCACTGCCGGAGCTGGGACGTCATCGCCCGGTCATTGCAGCCGCATTTTCATGTGGTGGCGCCCGACCTGCGCGGCCATGGCAATTCCGACTGGACCAGGGGCGGCAGCTACGCACTGACCGAATATGTCTACGATCTCGCCCAGCTCATCCGCACCATCGCAGCGTCTCAGGTGACCCTCGTCGGCCATTCGATGGGCGGCATGGTGAGCCTGATCTTTTCAGGGTCATTCCCTGAACAGGTCTCGAAGCTGGTCGTGCTCGACGGCGTGACGATGCTGCCGGACACGCCAAAGCCGCCGGCGCATGAGCGCATCGGCAAATGGGTGGTCCAGCTCGACAAGCTGCACGACCGCTCGCCGCGCCGCTATGCGACCCTGGCGGACACAGCGGCGCAGATGGTGCTTCACAACAGGCGCCTGTCCCGCGACCTCGCGCTGCATCTCGCCACGCACGGCGCACGGCAGAATGAGGACGGTACCTATAGCTGGAAGTTCGATCCCTATCAGCGCGCCTCGGCGCCGCACCGGCTCTGGCCGGACGACCACATCGCGCTGTGGTCGCGCATCACCTGCCCGACGCTGCTCTTGAACGCCGGTGAAAGTTTTCTCGCCGGTGCCAGAGCAGCAGGCCTGGAGCGTTATTTCCCGCAAGCGCGCGTCGAGACCATCGCCGGGGCGGGACACTGGCTGCAGCACGACAAGCCGCAGGAAGTGCTGGGCGAGATCCGTGGGTTTCTTGGGCTGGCCGAGGACGGCGCGGGTTAGCTCCGCTGCCGTAGGGTGGGCAAAGGCGCGTCAGCGCCGTGCCCACGTTGTCGGAAGTGGTGGGCACGCTTCCGCCTTCGCTCTTCGAGCTACGGCGGACAAGTCGCTTTGCTCACCCTACGGCACCGTCGCTTAGCTCAACGTCCCCGCATGCACCCACCAGCCGGGATGGTCGCGCCGGATCTTTTCGGCCGCGGCATGGGTATCGGCGGGGGGGGCG
>NZ_AJQF01000179.1:0-9037 GCF_000261705.1 Bradyrhizobium genomosp. III
AGCCGGACATGCGGGCCAGCTTGACGCCGGCGGAGTCGCGCAAGGCCTCCAGCACATCGCCGATGACAGGTTCGATCCGCAGCGCAGGCGCTTCGAGATCGTTGGCGACGGTTTCGAGAACGTCGACCCAATCGGCGATAGACCCGCCCTCCTCCGGCCAGGCCGGAGCTCGGAAGACCGAGGTGGCGCCGACCAGGAGCTCGCCGTTGCGCAGGCCCAGCTGCTGGAAAACATCCTTGGTGGCCACAGGCACGCGGGGATTGACCATCACGCAAGGCATGCTCGGCAGTGCGAGCGGCAGCAGCTGCTCGCCGACGCCGGTCATGTCGCAAGCGCGCGAGAACAGGCACACCGGCACGTCGGCGCCGGTCGCGAGCGCGACCTTCTGCAGGCGAGGATCGTCGAGCGACAGATTGTTCAGACGCGCCAACAGCCGCAGCGCCGCTGCCGCATCGGCCGAGCCGCCACCGATGCCGGCGGCAACCGGCAGCACCTTGTCGAGCGCGAAGGCGCCGAGCTTCAGATTCGGCACCGCGTCGGCCAGAAGCTTGGCGGCCTTGAACACGAGATTGTCCGCGGTATCGCCGCAAGCCGCGGCAAGCGGTCCGGTGGTGGCGAGCTTCAGCTCGCCGCCCGGCTCCAGCGTCAGCCGGTCGGCGCAATCGGCAAACGCGACCACGCTTTCGAGATCATGATAGCCGTCGGCACGACGGCCGACGACGCGAAGGCTGAGATTGACCTTCGCCCGTCCTTCTTCAATCAACGCCGGCATTGGCGACACGCCCCCAACTTCAGTTCTTCGTCGTGCATGATCTCGTCGGAACCGCTACACACTTTTCGCTAGCGCGGCCCTTCGGGGTCCGGATCATGCGCCAGACTAGCCGCCCTTGCCGTCGTCCTTCCTCTTTTCCGCCTGCGCGGCCGAAGAGTTCGAATTGTCGTCGGCGAGGCCATTGGCGATCTTGGCCTCGATCTTCGGCAGCTCTTCCGGCTCGGGCTTGAGATCGCGCGCGTGCGACCACTGGAATTTGGCTTCCAGCGTGCGGCCAACCCGCCAATAGGCGTCGCCGAGATGGTCGTTGATGGTGGGATCCTCGGGCTTGAGGTCGATCGCGCGCTCGAGGTTCTTCACCGCTTCTTCGTAGTTGCCGATGCGGTAATAGGCCCAGCCCAGGGAATCGACGATGTAGCCGTCGTCGGGACGCTGCTCGACGGCGCGCTTGATCATCTTCATGCCTTCGTCGAGGTTCACGCCCTGGTCGATCCAGGAATAGCCGAGATAGTTGAGCACGTGCGGCTGGTCGGGCTGGAGCTCGAGCGCCTTCTTCATGTCGGCCTCGGCCTTGGCCCACTGCTTGGAGCGCTCCTCGCAGATACCGCGATAATAGTACCAGACGCTGTTGGCCTTGTCGTTGCCGGGCGGCAGCACGTCGACGCCTTGCGAATAGGTCGCGCCGCAGTCGCCGAACCTCTTGCGGCCGCGCTCGATGTTGCCGAGCGCCATGATCGCTTCGAGGTCCTTGGCATCCTCCGACGTCACGCCCTTGAGGATCTTGATCGCCTCGTCGGTGCGGTCGGCGGAATCCAGATCGATGGCAAGCTGGATCTGCGCGTTGCGCTTGAGCGGCGAGGTCGACGGCACGCGCTCATAGACCTTGATCGCCATCTGCGGCCGCTTCACGGACTCGTAGAGATCGGCCAGCGAGAGCAGCGCCAGCGGATGGGTCGGCTGGAGGTAGAGCGAGAGCTGGAGATAGACCAGCGCCAGGTCCTCGCCGCCGCGGCGGGTCAGCGTGGCACCGATGCCGTAGAGCGCTTCGGCGGCGCCGGCCTGGGCGGAATCGACCAGCGGCGGCATTTTCTTGCCGGCCTTGGTCTCGCGCAGGCCTTCCTGGATCAGCGGATGGCGCGCGAGCTTCTTGTCGAAGGCCTGATAGACGGTGGTCGCGGCGGCGGAATCCTTGTTGCGCGACAGCCAGCGCGCATAGGCTTCGGTCACGCGCAGCATGGAATCGTCGAGCTTGTAGGCGCGCTCGAAGCGGGTGCCGGCGTCCTTCTCCTTGCCGGAGAGCTCGAGGATCATGCCGGCGTGAAGGTCCTTGAACAGCGGGTACCATTCGGGACCTGCCAGCTTGTCGATGGTGGCGACACCGCCCTTGGCGTCCCCGGCACCGTAGGCGGCCCAACCCGACAGCAGCGTGGCGACGAGATCGGTGATCGGACCGCGGATCGACTGGTTGATGTTGGTCTGCGCGGCTGCGTACTTCTTCACCTTGAGATCATGCACGCCGACGACGAGACGCGCGACGCGGTTGGTCTTGTCGATGGTGAGGACGCGCTCGGCGAGCTTGACCGCTTCGTCGATGTCGCCGTCGGCGACCGACGAGATGAAGGCGCGGTCGAGCAGCTCGTTGTTCTTGGGATCGGTGCGCAGGGCCGAGCGGTAGAACGCAGCGGCGGAGGCCGCGTCGCGCTCGACGCTGGCATGGCGGGCGGCGAGATAGCTACCGGCACCCGTGAGCGACTTCAGATCGTTTCGGGTCGGAAACTGCGCCGCCGTGTTCTCCGGGTGATCCGGCGTCTGCGCCAGGACGCTGCCGGGGACGGTCGCGATCGCTGTGCCCATGAGGGCGATGGCAGCAACAGTCCAGCGGTTGAAACGATTTGAAAACATCAGGGCTCGCCTTGAGTTGGTAGTGCCTGGGTTTGCAGCAGAGGGCCGTATCGCATGCGAACGCGGCCGGTGGCATCGGGACCCGGAACCGTCCGGCGGACAATGCCGCTTTTGGCGCTTCGCCGCAAGGATTCGGGCCGGACGATCCCCTCCGCACGCCTTAAATCGGCCAAGTGACCGGCCAAGAGCGGTCCCAAGACGCTGTCAGTATGGCCTTATCGTGGCCGCGACCGGTGGCCGCAGCGGTGTCCTCACGCGAACGTGCGCCGGATCACCCTCGTGATCAGGTCCTTTTGCTCGGCCGGCCCTTACATCGCCTCGTAGTTCGGACCGCCACCACCCTCCGGAGGAACCCAGGTGATATTACCGTTGGGGTCCTTCACGTCGCAGGTTTTGCAGTGGACGCAGTTCTGGGCGTTGATCTGGAAGCGCGGGCTCGTGCCCTCCTCGACCCATTCATAGACGCCGGCCGGGCAATAGCGATTCGAGGGACCGGCGAACACGTCGTGCTCAGAGGTCTTTTGCAGGTTCATGTCGGTGACCTTGAGATGGACCGGCTGGTCCTCCTCATGGTTGGTGTTGGACAGGAACACCGAGGACAGCTTGTCGAACGAGATCTTGCCGTCGGGCTTCGGGTAGCTCCTGGGCGCGTGGCTCTTGGCCGGATCGAGCGTGGCGCGGTCGGGCTTGGCGTGCGCCTGGGTGCCGAACAGCGAAGCGCCGAACAGCGTGTTGCACCACATGTCGATGCCGCCGAGTGCGACGCCCAGCACGGTGCCGAACTTCGACCACAGCGGCTTGACGTTGCGGACCAGGAACAGATCCTTGCCGACCGACGACGAGCGCCACGCATTTTCGTATTCGACGAGTTCGTCATTGGCGCGATCGGCGGCCAGCGCCGCCGCGACATGTTCAGCCGCGAGCATGCCGGTGCCCATCGCATTGTGCACGCCCTTGATGCGCGGCACGTTGACGAAGCCGGCCGCGCAGCCGATCAGCGCGCCGCCGGGGAAGCTCAGCCTCGGCACGGACTGGTAGCCGCCCTCGGTAATGGCGCGCGCGCCATAGGCGAGACGCTTGCCGCCTTCAAAGGTGCCGCGGATCGAAGGATGGGTCTTGAAGCGCTGGAATTCGTCGAACGGCGACAGGTACGGATCGTCGTAGTTCAGATGCACGACGAAGCCGACGGCAACGAGGTTGTCGTCATAGTGATAAAGGAACGAGCCGCCGCCGGTCTTCAGGTCGAGCGGCCAGCCGAAGGAATGCTGGATCATGCCCTTCTGGTGCTTGGCAGGATCGATCTGCCAGACTTCCTTGAGGCCGATGCCGAACTTTGCCGGCTCGCTCTTGGAGTCGAGCGCGAACTTGGCGATGAGCTGCTTGGTCAGGCTGCCGCGGGCGCCTTCGGCGAACAGCGTGTACTTGCCGAGCAATTCCATGCCACGGGTGAAGGAGTCCTTCGGCTTGCCGTCCCGGCCGATGCCCATGTCGCCGGTGGCAATGCCCTTGACGTTGCCGGCGTCGTCATAGAGCACCTCGGCCGCGGCGAAGCCCGGATAGATCTCGACGCCGAGCGCTTCCGCCTTGCGCGCCAGCCAGCGGCAGACATTGCCGAGCGAGCCGATGTAGCAGTGATGATTGTCCATCAGCGGCGGCATCATGAAGTTCGGCAGCTTGATCGCGCCGCCGGCCGTCATCCAGTAGAAGCGGTCGTCCTTCACCTGCGTTTTCAGCGGGCAGTCGGAATCCTCGCGCCAGTCCGGAACGAGCTTGTCGAGCCCGGCCGGATCGATCACGGCACCGGAAAGAATGTGCGCGCCGACCTCCGAGCCCTTCTCCACCACGACGACGTTGAGATCGGCGTTGAGCTGCTTCAGCCGGATCGCAGCCGACAGGCCCGAGGGGCCGGCGCCGACGATGACGACGTCGAATTCCATGGATTCGCGCGGGGGAAGTTCTTCGGTGCTCATCTGATCTCAGCCCTTGAGACGGTCCTTGGTCATTTGCGCCCTCTTGTTTCCGATTTTTCCGGGTAGGACAACCACGGAAATGCGTTTCGCCGGGGTGCAAAGGGGTGCAAAGGGGTGCAAGGCGCCCTAAACTGGACTTCCCCGGTTCTGGTAGGCCAGAACCGGGGAAGTCCCATCTTTTTTGACGCGTTTTCTTCACGCGAACCGGGTGCCCACTTCGCTCGAAAACGCTATGCTATAATAGTCAGACTTTCCCATGATACCCGAACCCGCACCCACCGTCCGCGAGCTTCTTGCCTTCTATCTGGAGGCCGGCGTCGATTGCGCGCTCGCGGAGGAACCGATCGACCGCCTGGCGGAATTGGATGCCCCGCCGCCGGCCCCGCGCGTGGCGCCTCCGGTCGAGGCACCGCGGCCGGTCGCCGCGCCGGCGGTGATGCGCGGCGAGGCCGCACCTGCGCCCGACATCGCGATTGCCTCGGCGCGCGAGGCTGCGCGCACTGCGCCCACGCTGGAAGCGCTACGCGAGCTGATGCAAGGCTTCGAGGGTTGCGCGCTGAAGCACACCGCGACGCGATTGGTATTTGCCGACGGCAATCCGCAGGCGCGCATCATGTTCGTCGGTGAGGCGCCGGGCCGCGACGAGGACATCGAGGGGCTGCCCTTCGTCGGGCGCAGCGGCAAGCTGCTCGATCTCATGATCGGCGCGATCGGCCTCAACCGCAGCACGGCCTACATCGCCAACGTGATTCCGTGGCGGCCGCCCGGCAATCGCACCCCGACGCCGCAGGAGACGCAAATCTGCCTGCCCTTCATCCAGCGCCAGATCGAACTGGTGAATCCCGACGTGCTGGTGACGCTCGGCAATCCCTCGACGCAGACGCTGCTCGGAACGCGCGAGGGCATCATGCGCACCCGCGGGCGCTGGTTCGACTACGAGACGGGGGCGCGCACCATCCGCGCGCTGCCGACGTTCCATCCGGCCTATCTGCTCCGCTCGCCGTCCTACAAGCGGCTGGCCTGGCAGGATCTGCGCGCGATCGCCAAGGTGCTGGCGGGCTAGCGAGCTCTCGTGTCCCGGACGCGGTGCGGCACGCAGTGACGCTCCGCAGAGCCGGGACCCAGAAAGCAACACAGTACGATGCGGCGAGATGGGCCCCGGCTCTGCAGCGCACCGCCGAAGAGGCGCTGCGCAGCGTCCGGGGCACGAGACCTACGTCCTCACGTCCCCTTCGGCCGCACGATGGCCCAGCCGACGCGCAGGAGCTGCTGGCGACCGGTCACCAGCCATTCGAAGGCGCGCGGGACTTCCGGGACGATGCCGGGAAAGCGCTTGAGGATGTCCGGCGGCGGCGTGCCGGCGGTATCGGAAGCGCGCCAGACCACGACGCCGCCGGTCTCGCTGAATTTGGCCTGATTGATCCACGGCGTGCGCGCAGGGTCGGCGTCGATGAAGAGATGCGGCCGGCCGGAATGCAGCGTGATCAGGCTCGCAAGCGAGGTCTCGCCGGCCACCGCACGCAGGCGATGGTTGGTGCGGCGGGCAAAGCTCTCGTCGAAGAAGTCCGAGATCGCGCGCGCCGGCATCGAGGTCGCGATCTCGTTCGTGCCGGTCCAGGGCAGCAGCAGGACGGCGAGCACGACGCCGACGGCCGGCGCCACGACGGCGGCGGCCCAGACCGTCCGCAGCATCCGCGCACGGCGCATCGCGATGAGATCGCCGGCTGCGACCACCACGGCAAGCCCGGACACAACCAGCACGACGCCGGCGCCGCCGACGACGGAGTCGAGCCCGAGCAGGCCGGAGATGAGCACCGCGCCCAGCGCCGGCGCCAGCGCGAAGAAATAGACGAAGTTGCGCGCCAGCGGCTCGACCGGTGGTCGGTAGATGATCGGCGGCTCCTCGCCCTTGCCGGCGAACAGCCCGGTGTTGAGGAAGGTCAGCGCCGGGATCGCAGCGGCCCCGAGCACGAGGCCGCCGAACAGCCACGCCGCATGCAGGGCGCGGGCATCCAGCTCCGCAACTTGCGGCAAGGCCGGCATCACCAGCGTCTCGGCGCGCATCAGCCAGACCGCGTAGGGCAGCGCCAGCACCGCGACGACAACAAGCGCGAACAGCGGATCGAGCGCGCGCAGCGTCCGGCGGCCGCCGGCGGTCGAGACTGCGAAGACGACGAGCAGCAGCAGCAGGAAGATCGCCGCAGGCGTCGTCAGCAGCAGGAGACCGGCCTCGATCGACCAGGCGAACCAGGCATTGCCGCGACGCTGGCCGATGATCTGCCAGGAGTGCAACAGCAGCAGCGCCCAGAGCGGCCGGGCCAGGACAAGCGGGCCGAAGTCGAGCGCCGACGAGGAGAAGGCGAGCACCGTCATGGTAAAGAGCACCGCGAGCACCGCCTGCTGCGAGCCGACCACGGCGCGGGAGAGATGATAGAGCGCAATGAACGTCGCGATCTCGCAGAGCTCGGCGAGCACATAGACGCCGAACATGTGGCCGCCGGCGGCGCGATAGGCGATGTCGGCGAGCCAGACCGGCAAGGGCGGACCGAGATCGGTGCCGACCTGGTATTCGCGTCCGAAAGCCAGGAGCGTCGCAAGGCTGCCAGGCGGGCTGCGGTAGAACACCAGCGCCACGAACAGCCACATCGCGGCCTGCAGCAGCACGGCGATCCAGACGATCAGCCGCGGCCGGGCGCGAATGAGCTCGATGACCAGGGAGGTAAACCGCATGCAACGCCCGAAAGATGCAGCCAACCCGTCCAGCCGGCCCTATTCGCTCACAAACACTTTGATAAGGGGCGCTGCGCGTTGTGGCAACGACGGTTTCCTCGTCATGCCCTGGCTTGTCCCGCCTGGCTAACTCTAGAGATTCGCCGACGCGTCGATTTCGACGCTGGCTTCCACCGGCACCTCGACCTCGGTCACCGCAAACAGATCCGGCACCGGCTCGACGGTCCACGGCATGTGCTTGGCGCGTGCGGCCGCGACCGGGGCGAAGAAGCGGCGGTGATGGACGGAGGGGCCGAGGCGGTCGAGCGCGTCGAGGTGCTCGGGGACGGCGTAGCCCTTGTGCTGCTCGAAGCCGTAGCCGGGACAGTCCTGCGCCAGAGCGCACATCAGGCGGTCGCGCGTCACCTTGGCGATGATGGAGGCCGCCGCGATCGACAGCACGATGCCATCGCCGCCGATCACGGCTTCGCAATCGCAAGGAGTGTCGAGCCGGTCGCGGCCGTCGACGAAGACGTGCCTGGGCGCCTCCGGCAGTGCCACGACGGCGCGCTTCAGCGCCCACAATGAGGCGCGCAATATATTGTCGCGGTCGATTCGCGAGGGCGAGGCGACGGCGACCGAGACCTGGGCGGTGGCGCAGATCTTGTCGAACAGTTTTTCGCGCTCCTCCGCCGTCAGGCGCTTGGAATCGTCGATGCCGCGCGGGATGCGGTCGGGGTCGAGAATCACGGCTGCAGCCACCACGGGGCCGGCGAGCGGCCCGCGGCCGGCCTCGTCGCAGCCGGCGACCGGCCAGACGCCGCACTTGATCAGCGCGCGCTCGCGCCGGAAGCTCGGCGGTGCGACCGCGATGATGCCTTTCTTGCCTGCGGGAACGGTCGTTGTTTTGGTCGCAGGCGCTTTGCCGGCCTTGGCGGGCGCTGCCTTTTTCGCAGCGTCCTTCCTTGGCGCGTCTTTGGCCGGTGTCTTGGCGGACTTGTCCCGAATCATGGCGGGGATCGTGCGCAAGCGGCCCGGCCGGCGCAACCGGGAACCCGGCGCAATTCCCGTTATTCAGGCCGCCCTATTCTGCCAGATGCACCCGCCGGTCCTCGCCGACCTCGATGCCGGGTGCGACCACGACCTCCCAGGGATGGCCGTCGGGATCGGCAAAATAACCGGAATAGCCGCCGTAATCGGTCTCGTGCGCGGCCTTCGCGAGCTTTGCCCCCTTGCCGAGGGCAAAGGCCAGCACTGCATCGACCTCCTCTCGGGTCCGACAGTTCCAGGCGATCGTGATGCCGCGGAAGGTCGATGGCCTCGGCTGGTCCGGCAACGCCGCGTCGGCCGCGAGCTGATCCCAAGGATACAGCGCGAGCACCGGACCGCAGGTATCGTAGAACGCCACCGCCTCGCCGGTCGCCTTTAGCCGGCGCGAGAACCCGAGCGCGTCGTAAAAGGCGATGCTGGCGCGGATATCGCTGACACCGAGCGTGATGACGGTGAGCCGCGGCACCGGAGCCGAAACTTGCTTACTCATACGACACCTCTTCCACACTTCCCGCTCAGAACAGGCTCAGCTGATCGCCGTTCCGCTTCGGCCGGGCAAAATGATCCGTGGTCAGCTTGGAGCGCCTTTTGTTGAGGCCGAGCCTGTCGCAGGCGATCTCGAAGCGGCGGGCGG
>NZ_AJQF01000180.1:0-6515 GCF_000261705.1 Bradyrhizobium genomosp. III
TTGACGCCGGCATGGGCGGCCGCGTCCAGGATGCGCTCGATCTCGGAATCGTTCAGCGCGGGGATCACGGGCGCGACCATCACGGTGGTCGGGATGCCGGCGTCCGAGAGCTGCTTCAGCGCTTCCAGCCGCTTCGGCGGCGTCGAGGCGCGCGGCTCCATGGTGCGCGCGAGCTTCGGATCGAGCGAGGTGACCGAGATGGCGACCTTGGCGAGGTTGCGCTTGGCCATCCGCGCGAGAATATCGATGTCGCGCACCACCAGCGCCGATTTGGTGACGATGCCGACGGGATGGCCGGCACGCTCGAGAACCTCGAGGATGCCGCGCATGATTTTGCGCTCGCGCTCGATCGGCTGATAGGGATCGGTGTTGGTGCCGATCGCGATCATCCGGGGCTCATAGCCGGTCGCGGCGAGCTCCTTCTCCAGCAGCGCCGGCGCCTCGGGCTTGACGAACAGTTTTGACTCGAAGTCGAGCCCCGGCGACAGGCCGAGATAGGCATGGGTCGGCCGCGCGAAGCAATAAACGCAGCCATGCTCACAGCCGCGATAGGGATTGATCGAGCGATCGAAGCCGATATCGGGGGAATCGTTGCGGGTGATCACCTTGCGTGAGGTGTCGACCCCGACACTGGTCTTGAACGGCGGCAGCTCTTCCAGGCTCTGCCAGCCGTCGTCGAAGGCGACTCGCGCCTCGGCCTCATAGCGGCCGCTGGCATTGGACTGTGCGCCCCGCCCTCGCCTGCGCGCGCGGTCGATGGCGACGCCAAGTTCTGGAAAGTCAGAGTCCACACCCGCCGGCTCGGAGGGCGCCTTGACCGGCGGGTGCTTGAGAGCATGAGACGATGCTGCTGGACTCATGAAGCCAAGATAGCACGACAACGGAACAAATCAAGAACACAAACAAAAAATGGGAAAACAACCCCATGCCACAGTAGCCGCCCAAATTTCGGGCGCGGTCCCTTGACCTCACGCAACATGCCCGTCGCAACGATTTCGTTTGATGCCGGCCAGGGATCAATCGTCGCGGAACGATGTTGGTGACGATCGCCGGGTGAAGGTCAGCAGGAACATGGCAAATCAACAACAATCGGCCGCGGCAAGCAGCAACCTCGACCTCCTCGATCGCTACTGGCGCGCCGCGAACTATCTCTCCGTCGGGCAAATCTACCTGCTCGACAATCCGCTGCTGCGCGAGCCCCTGCGGGCCGAGCACATCAAGCCGCGTCTGCTCGGCCATTGGGGCACGACGCCCGGCCTGAACTTCATCTACGCCCATCTCAACCGCGTCATCCGCGCGCTCGATATCAGCGTGCTCTATGTCTGCGGTCCCGGCCATGGCGGTCCCGGCATGGTCGCCAACACCTATCTGGAAGGCAGCTATAGCGAGATCTATCCCGACATCGCGCGCGACAAGGACGGATTGCGCGAGCTGTTCAGGCAGTTCTCCTTCCCAGGCGGCATTCCGAGCCACGCGGCACCGGAAACGCCGGGTTCGATCCACGAAGGCGGCGAACTCGGCTACGCGCTGGTGCACGCCTACGGCGCGGCGTTGGACAATCCCGATCTAATCGTTGCCTGCGTCGTCGGCGACGGCGAGGCCGAGACCGGCCCGTTAGCTGCGTCCTGGCACTCCAACAAGTTCCTGAACCCCGCGCATGACGGCGCGGTGCTGCCGATCCTGCATCTGAACGGCTACAAGATCGCCAATCCGACCGTGCTCGGGCGAATGCCCAACAGCGAGATCCGCGATCTCTTCCGCGGGTTCGGCCACGAGCCGCTGTTCGTCGAGGGTGATGATCCCAAATTGATGCACCAGGCCATGGCGGACGCGCTCGACGTCTCGCTCGCCAGCATCCGCTCGATCCAGCAGCACGCACGGGACGGGCGCAAAAGCGTCGAGCGGCCGCGCTGGCCGATGATCGTGCTGCGCAGTCCGAAGGGTTGGACCGGTCCGAAAAAGGTCGACGGCAAGAAGGTCGAGGGCTTTTGGCGCGCGCATCAAGTCCCGGTGGCGGGCTGTCGCGAGAACCCGGCGCACCTCAAAGTTCTCGAAGACTGGATGCGCAGCTACGAGCCCGAAAAGCTGTTCGACCAGAGCGGCGCGCTCATTCCAGAACTTCAGGCGCTCGCGCCCGAGGGCATTCGCCGCATGGGCGCCAATCCGCATGCCAATGGTGGCCTGCTCAAAAAGGAGCTGAGGCTGCCGGACTTCCGCAGCTTTGCCATCGAGGTGCCGCAGCCCGGCGGCGCCATCGGGGAAGCGACGCGCGAGCTCGGCAAATTCCTGCGCGACGTCATCCGCCTCAATGCGAAGGAGCGCAATTTCCGCATCATGGGCCCGGACGAAACCGCGTCAAACCGGCTGGACGCGGTGTTCGAGGAGACCGAGCGGGTCTGGATGGAGCCGATCGAGCTTTATGACGTGCACCTCGCGCAAGACGGCCGCGTGATGGAAGTCTTGAGCGAGCATCTCTGCCAGGGCTGGCTCGAGGGCTATCTGCTCACCGGCCGCCATGGTTTCTTCTCCTGCTACGAGGCCTTCATCCACATCGTGGATTCCATGTTCAACCAGCACGCCAAATGGCTGAAGGTCACGCGCGATCTGCCATGGCGGCGCCCGATCGCCTCGCTCAATTATCTCCTGACCTCGCATGTCTGGCGGCAGGACCATAACGGCTTCAGCCATCAGGATCCCGGCTTCGTCGATCTCGTCGCCAACAAGAAGGCCGACATCGTCCGCATCTATTTCCCGCCCGATGCCAACACGCTGCTGTGGATCGCAGATCACTGCCTACGGACCTACAACCGCATCAATGTCATCGTCGCCGGCAAGCAGCCGGCGCCGCAATGGCTGTCGATGCAGGACGCTGCCACGCATTGCGATGCCGGCATTGGCATCTGGAGCTGGGCGGGGACGGAAGATGCGGGCCAGGAGCCCGACGTGGTGATGGCCTGCGCCGGCGACGTACCGACGCTGGAGACGCTCGCCGCCGTCGACCTGTTGCGCAAGGCGCTGCCGGATTTGAAGATCCGCGTCGTCAACGTCGTCGATCTCATGACGCTGCAACCGAAAGACCAGCATCCGCACGGCCTGTCCGACCGCGACTTCGACAGCCTGTTCACGCGCGACAAGCCTGTCATCTTCGCCTATCACGGCTATCCCTACCTGATCCATCGGCTGACCTATAACCGCACCAATCATGCCGGCATGCATGTGCGCGGCTTTGCCGAGGAAGGCACCACGACGACGCCGTTCGACATGGTCGTGCTCAACGAGCTCGACCGCTACCACCTCGCGATCGAGGCGATCGAACGCGTGCCCGGGCTCGCGGCCAAGGCTGCGCAAGCGAAGCAGCAATTCCGTGACAAGCTGATCGAGCATTCGCGCTATGTGCGCGAGCACGGCGAGGACATGCCTGAGATCCAAGGCTGGGTCTGGCCTAACAGCTCCGGCGGCAATACCCCGGCCGAAGCCGGCGACTAGCCATGTCGGACACGGTCCTCGTCCTCAACTCGGGATCGTCGAGCATCAAGTTCGGCCTGTTCGAGATCTCGGCTGTTGAACCCCGCCTGCTCTGCAAGGGACTGCTCGACGAGCACGAGGCAAAACCCCGGCTCGTGGTGAAGAGCCCCGCGGGCGAAGACCTGTTCGAGACATGGAGCGAGGCGCCGGACTCCGACGGCGGCCATCTGTTCGCCGATGTGCTTGCCTTCATCGACGACCGGTTCGGCGGACACCACCTGCGTGCCGTCGGCCATCGCATTGTTCACGGCGGGCCGGATTATTCAGGCCCGGTCGCGCTGACCGACGACGTGATCGGAAAGCTTAAGGCGCTGACGCCGCTGGCGCCGTTGCACCAGCCGCGGTGCCTCGCGCCAATTCGTGCGCTCGCGGCGATTCGGCCAGCGCTGAGGCAGATCGCGTGCTTCGATACGGCGTTCCATCACGGCCTGGCGCCGCCGGCGAGCCGCTTCGCCATTCCGAGGCGCTACGAGGAACGTGGCGTCCGACGCTACGGATTTCACGGCCTCTCCTTCGAGTATGTCGCGGGACGCCTCGCCGAGATTGCGCCGGAGCTCATCGCCAAGCGTACCGTCATCGCGCATCTCGGCAACGGCGCCAGCCTGTGCGCGTTGCGCAACGGCCGCAGCGTCGACACCACCATGGGGCTGACGCCGCTCGACGGTCTCGTGATGGGCACACGCTGCGGCACGATCGATCCCGGCGTGCTGCTCTATCTGCAGCAGCACGAAAAGATCTCGATCGAGGATGTCCAGCACCTGCTCTATCACCAGTCGGGCCTGCTCGGCGTCTCCGGCATCTCCGCGGACATGCGCACGCTGCTTGCGAGCGGCGAGATTGACGCGCGAGACGCGGTCGATCTTTTCACCTTCCGCGCGGCGCAGCAGGTCGCGATGATGGCAACCACGCTTGGCGGCCTCGACTGTCTGGTCTTCACCGGCGGCATCGGCGAGCACGCCAAGGAGATCCGCAGCGCGATCGGCGAACGTCTCGCATGGATGGGCGTGCGCATCGATGCCGCGGCGAATGAGGAGACACGTGAGCGGATCAGCGGTAGCGATAGCGCGGTCGATGTGCTCGTCATTGCAACCAATGAAGAGCTGACGATCGCGCGCCATTGCGCTGCGCTGCTGCAGCAAGGCCATCCCAACTGAAAGAACGTGTCAGTCTCGTAGCGTGGACAAAGCGACTTGTCCGCCGTTGCTCGAAGAGCGAAGGCGGAAGCGTGCCCACCACGTCTGTCAATGTGGCGTCGATGGTGGGCAGGGCGCAAGTGCGCCTTTGCCCACCTACGATTCCTGACTCGTGTGGACAGAAGAGGGCACAATGACACGCACGAACTAATGCGTTCCCGACCATATCTGAAAACACCCGATCGCGACCTCGATCACGATCAGGACCACGACCGCGATCTCCAGGCGGAGCGAGCGCTGGGTGTCGATGATGTCGGTCAGCGCGTTGGCGGTCTCCGACACCGCGGTGAGCTTGCGCTCGAGCGTGTCGAGGCGTTCTTTCAGCTCGTACTCGTCCTCGAGGCGCGAATAGAGCCGGTCGAGCTCGGGCTTCTCCCAGAGCACGTCGGGCTTCTCGGCGATCGCGACGCGCCCGGCGACGCGCTGCTGCACCAGCAGTGCATTGCCGATCAGTTGCAGGATGCCCTTGCGACGGCGCGGCGTGCGTCCGTGCTCGGCGAGCTCCCGCGCAAACGGCTCGATCACATCGAAGACCGCGGCGACGCGGCGCTCGTCGCGCGCGAGCGACGTACTCTTGGCGAGCGCGTCCGCAACAAGCAGCAGCCGGTCGTCGGAGAACTTTGCGAGGCAGATCGGCCCGCCCGGCTGGATCGCTTCAGTGCTTTCATCCTTGCAGAGCTGTGCCTGCGCAATCTCTTCCTCATACGGGCTGAGCTCGCCGATAACCCGCGGCTTCAGGCTGTCGATCAGCACTTTCTCCTCGGACGGGAGCAGCCCGATCAGCACCACGACGCCGTAACGAAAGATCACGGCGAGGCCGGCATGGACACGGAAGGCGGCGGGCGTCGACGAGACCAGCGTGCCGATCTCGAGACCGGCGGCGTTGATGCGATCGCCCAGCATCAGCGCGCGGATCCGCAAGGTCGGCGCAGCCTCCGGCTTCGGCGATGTCGAGGCCGTGCCAACAGCGAGTTGATCGGCGTTCACAGGAAGCCTCCGCCGCCACCAGAGTCACACATGTCCCGTTCGAACCTTTCTTGCAGGGCGCCCCGTCCCTGCAGGAGCCAACTACCCGCGCGCCGCGCAATGTCGCCGTAAAACTCCAGGTCAATCCCCCCGGGACGAGCTTGTGCCGAAACATTCGGCAACATCGCCAACCCGCGCGTGACACATTTGGCTGCGAGGACTGGCTGCAGTTTACCATCGCACGCCGAAGCGCGGCCGGAAAGTTGCACTCGGCAACGCCACGTGTTTATGACAACATCATAACAAGCTACGCTTCTCCCGAAGTGCAGACATTGAAGCCTCAATCATGCTGAGCGTCATCATTCCGACCGAAGGCGTCGAGCAGACCGCGGTGGCGACTCTGGCCGCGCTGGTCCCCGGGGCCGCCGCCGGCGTCATCCGCGAGGTGCTTCTGGTCGACGGCACCCGCAACGGCGTCATCGAGCGGGTTGCCGACGTCGCAGGCTGCCGTTTCGTCGGCTTCGAGGGATCCTCGCAAGGCGCCGCGCTCGCCGCCGGCGCGCTCCAGGCCCGCTCGCCGTGGCTGATGTTCCTGCCCGCAGGCGCCGTGCTCGAAACCGGCTGGATCGAGGAAACCACCCAGTTCATCCAGGCCGTCGCGACCAGCGGACGGGACCGTGCTGCCGTGTTCCGCTATGCGCGCTCGCCTTACGCCGATACCGGATTGCGCGACATCCTCCGGGCCGTGGTGCGCAGGGTGATCGGCCCGCTCGGCGATCAGGGCCTTTTGATTGCGCGTGATCATTACGACCGGATCGGCGGCTACCCGCC
>NZ_AJQF01000181.1:0-1707 GCF_000261705.1 Bradyrhizobium genomosp. III
GGCTCGGCCGCTCGTCCCGGACCGTGCTGCGCAGCCAGATCGTCATGGTCGGCTGAAGTCACCTGATACTTGCCAAAGTCAAATAATTAATTGACAATGGCAAATATTGAGGTGCCGTCATGCCATCAAGCTCTTCCCCATTACCCCTTGCAATCGAGCAGGTCGCCGACGATCGCATCGCAGCGGTCCGCGCCTTCAACCGCTTCTATACCCGCAAGCTCGGTGTGCTCGACCAGCATCTTGGGAAGAGCCCGTTCTCGCTCAGCGAGGCCCGCGTGCTCTACGAACTCGCGCATCGCGACGAGCTGGCGGCAAAGGAGATCGGAATCGAGCTTGGCCTCGATCCCGGCTATCTCAGCCGCATCGTGCAGAGCTTCGACGAAAAGGGGCTGATCACGCGCAGGCCCCTGCCCGCAGATCGCCGGCAATACCAGCTCAGCCTCACCGCCAAGGGCCGCCAGACCTACGCCAAGCTGAACCTGAGCTCGCAAAACGAGGTCGCCGCAATGCTGGCTCAGCTTTCGGCCAGCGATGCAACGCGGCTCACGCAGGCCATGGCGACCATCGAGGCCCTACTGGAGCAACGTCGAACCCAGCCTGCGGCTTTCATGCTGCGCAGCCATCGCGTTGGCGACATGGGCTGGGTCATCTCCAAGCAGGCCGCCGCCTATGCCGCGGACTACAACTGGGACATCAGCTACGAAGCGCTGGTCGCCGAGATCTGCGCACAGTTCATCAAGAACTACGATGCCGCGCGCGAGCACTGCTGGATCGCGGAAGTGGGCGGCGAGCCCGTCGGCTCGATCTTTCTGGTCAAGGCCACCGACGAGATCGCCAAGCTGCGCCTGTTGCAGGTGGAGAAGAAAGCGCGCGGGCTCGGTGTCGGCCGTGCGCTGGTCGAGCAATGCCTCCAGGGCGCTCGCGAGCGGGGCTACGGCAAGATGACGCTGTGGACGCAGAGCATCCTGGTTGCCGCACGCGGCATCTATCAAAGCGCAGGCTTCAAGCTCGTGAAGCAAGAGAAGCACCACAGCTTCGGTGCCGATCTGGTCGGCGAGACCTGGGAGCGGGATCTGTAGCGCTGTCGCTACAAGTCAGGAATCGTAGGGTGGGCAAAGGCGCATGAGCGCCGTGCCCACGGCCCCTGCATTGCGGACAGAGATCGTGGGCACGCTTCCGCCGTCGCTCTTCGAGCTATGGCGGACAAGTCGCTTTGCCCACCCTACGATACTGATGATGCGGAGAGCCCCCCGAGAACGATCCGCCCTTACACCGTCGCGCCTTGCGCCTTCGGCCTTCGCAGATGCTCGTCCAGCCGCGGCATGATCTCGACGAAATTGCACGGGCGTGTGCGGTAGTCGAGCTGAGCGGCCAGGATGCCGTCCCAGCCATCGCGGCAGGCGCCGGGCGAGCCCGGCAGGCAGAAGATGTAGGTCGCCCCCGCGACGCCGGCGGTGGCGCGGCTCTGGATCGTCGATGTCCCGATCTTGGCGTGGCTCAGCATGTGGAAGGCGATGGAAAAACCGTCCATGCGCTTCTCGAACAAGGGCTCGATCGCCTCCGGCGTGACGTCGCGTCCGGTGAAGCCGGTGCCGCCGGTCGTGATGACGACGTCGATGCCGCTATCTGCGATCCAGCGGCGAACGACGGCGCGGATCGCCTCGACATCGTCGGTGACGATCTCGCGCGCGGCGAGACGATGGCCGG
>NZ_AJQF01000182.1:0-10508 GCF_000261705.1 Bradyrhizobium genomosp. III
ACTTGTCATCCGCGAGCGCACGGGTGTCGGACACGGTGAGCACCGCGATGTCGAGCGGGATGAACTGTTTTGCTTCGTCGATGGAGGCCATGATGCGTCTCTCGTGTCCCGGACTAGGTGCGGCGCAACAGCGCCGCGCCGCAGAGCCGGGACCCATTTAGAGGCTTGGGAGACCGGCGGTGTGGGCCCCGGCTCTGCAGCGCACCGCTGAAGTAGCGCTGCGCTGCGTCCGGGGCACGGCAGCGAGACTACTACGTCCCGCCGCCGAACGTGTTGCAGGCCTGGACCGTGCCCTGCTGGTAGCCGGTCATGAACCACTGCTTGCGTTGCGCCGCCGAGCCGTGGGTGAAGGAGTCAGGCACGACGCGTCCCGTGGCCTGGCGCTGCAGCGTATCGTCGCCGATCGCGCTCGCCGTGGTCAGCGCGGCGTCGATGTCGCCGGCTTCCAGGAAGTTCGGACGCTTCTTCGACTCGCGATTGACCCAGACGCCGGACAGGCAATCGGCCTGCAATTCCACCTTCACCTGGAGCGCGTTGGCCTCCGCCTTCGAGCCCGCCTGCTGCTGCAGCCGCGTCACGCGCGGAATGATGCCGAGCAGGTTCTGGATGTGATGGCCGGCTTCGTGCGCGATTATGTAGGCTGTGGTGAAGTTGCAGGCGGACTTGCCGGAGCAGCCGCGGAAGCGCGTCTCGACCTCGCGGAAGAACGAGGTGTCGAGGAAGATGGTACGATCCGGCGGACAATAGAACGGCCCCATCGCCGACTCTGCCCGGCCGCAGCGGCCGCCATTGGTGACGTTGCGGAACAGCACGACCTTCGGCCCGGTGTAGGACTGGCCCGAGGCCTGGAAGATCTCGCTCCAGCGGTCGTCGATCTCGCCGAGAATGCCGGAGATCATGCTGCCCATCTCGTCGGTCGGGGCGCCGCGCTTGGCGGTCGAAGACGACTGGCGATCGGTCTGGTAGCTCGGCGCCTGGCCGCCGCCGGTGAGGATCTCGGCGCCGCCGATCAGGATGCGCGGATCGATGCCGAAGGCGTAGCCGACGAGGCCAAGCACGATGATGGTGCCGATGCCGAGCCCGCCGCCGCCCATCGGAAGGCCGAACCCGCCTCCGCCACCGCCGCCTCCACCATCGTCGCGACGATCCTCGATGTCGTCGCTGCGGCGGAAATCATCGTAGCGCATGGCGGGTTTCCCTCAGTCCTCGATTGGCATCATTTGGGCGCAGAAGCGCGAAAGCTCAACGCGCCACACACGTAAAATTTCCGTTGCTTTTATCAATATCCCGCTCGGCAATTATTGCCTAGTGCGACAGCATGCCGATGCCAGCAATTTTTTCCGAGGGTCGAGCAATTTTTTCCGAGAGAAATTTGGCGCCTTTTTGGAGCCATGATCGCTCCCGCAACGCGACGAAACGCGAAATACACTGCAAAACACGGCGAGTGCGCGCAGTGAACCGCACGCGGGGAGCGATGCGAGGCCTGCTCACGAAAGCGGCGGGTTAAGTCGATTTTTACTTTGCCGCTTCATTGTAACGGTCAGTCGGTTGTTTGGTCCCGCGTCGCCGACAGCGTCGCCTGAGTCAGAGTTCTTGAGTCATGGTAGTGTCGCGTCGCGGGGCGTCTGCAAGGGCGCCCCGCACAAATTTTGAGTCCGCTTCGCACAGCATCATCCTCGGTGATTGCGTCGCCGAGATGTCGAAGCTTCAGGCTGGTTCGGTCGACCTCGTGTTCGCCGATCCGCCCTACAATCTCCAGCTCAAGGGCGACCTCAAGCGCCCCGACGAATCCCATGTCGACGCCGTCGACGACGACTGGGACAAGTTCGATTCGTTCTCCGCCTATGACGATTTCACCCGCGCCTGGCTGCTTGCCGCCCGCCGCGCGATGAAGCCGTCGGCGACGATCTGGGTGATCGGCTCCTATCACAACATCTTCCGCGTCGGCGCGATCATGCAGGACCTCGGCTTCTGGCTCCTGAACGACATTGTCTGGCGCAAGTCGAACCCGATGCCGAATTTCCGCGGCCGCCGCTTCACCAACGCGCACGAGACCATGATCTGGGCCGCGCGCGACGAAAAGGCCAAGGGCTACACGTTCAATTACGAGGCGCTGAAGGCCGCGAACGAGGACGTGCAGGCACGTTCCGACTGGCTGATCCCGCTCTGTACCGGCGAGGAGCGCCTCAAGGGCGCCGACGGCAAGAAAGTGCATCCGACGCAGAAGCCGGAAGGCCTGCTCGCGCGCGTGCTGCTGTCTTCGTCCAAGCCCGGCGATCTCGTGATCGATCCCTTCAACGGCACGGGCACCACCGGCGCCGTGGCCAAACGCCTCGGCCGCTCCTATATCGGTTTCGAGCGCGACAAGACGTATGCCAAGGCTGCCGAAGCCCGCATCGCCGCGGTCGAGCCGCTGCCGGAAGCAAGCCTTGCCCCGTTCATGACCGCGCGCGAAGCGCCGCGGGTCGCGTTCTCCGAACTGATCGAGCGCGGCATGATCATGCCCGGCACGAAGCTGTTCGACGCCAAGAAGAAGCTCGGCGCGCTGGTCCGTGCCGACGGCGCCATCATGTTCGGCGACAAGGTCGGCTCGATCCACCGCATCGGCGCGGTGGCGCAGGGCGCCCAGGCCTGCAACGGCTGGACCTTCTGGCACATCGAGACCAAGAAGGGTCTCAAGCTGATCGACGAGCTGCGCGCCGAAATCCGCGCCGGCATGGCGGCGGAGTGATCCTCTCCGCCGTCATTCCGGGGCTCGCGAAGCTAGAACCCGGAATCCACCCAACCACAGCACATGCGGCCCAATGGATTCCGGGCTCGCGCAAGAGGCGCGCCCCGGAATGACAGCAGTGGTGGTTGAATGTCGCCCCCGCCAGGACTAGATTCGCCCGATCAGCCCCGTCCTGACGGTGGGCCCCATGCGACGACAGTCCGAGACATTGCTGCTGGTGCCGCTGCTGCCGATCTTCCTGCTCGGCATGTTTCCGATGTTCCTGATCGCCCTGCTCGGATTCTTCGGCCTCGCGCTGTTCGGCGTGCTCGTGATCTCTGTCGGGCTCGCCAGCAGCAACGAGGCGCACGACAATTTCAATCACGACGTCATCGTTCACGGCTACGCGCGCGGATCGGAGCGCGCGGCGCGGGCCTCCGACATGCATCTGGCCACGCGGCTCGGGCTGCGGCTGGAAGCGGTCGGCGCCGCGATGGTCGTTACGGCGGCAATCGGCCTTTGTTACGCCGGCTGATCTGCGTGGCGCGCAGATACCGCCCGGCAAACTCGCCGGTTGCCCTCCCGCAACGGGTTCAGGCAAGACAGGCCGCACGGCAATGACGCTGCGTCCGCGCCTTGCAAAAACACTGGGGAGATCGATGCTCAAATTCTATTTCAACGGATCGCCGAACCCGACCAAGGTCGCGCTTTATCTGGAGGAGTCCGGCCTGCCCTTCGAGCCGGTGAAGATCGACACCCGCAAAGGCGAGCAGTTCACGGCCGAATTCCTCGAGATCAATCCGAATGCCAAGGTCCCGGCGATCGACGATGGCGGCACCATCGTGTTCGACAGCAACGCCATCCTGCTCTATCTCGCCGAGAAGACCGGCAAGTTCCTGCCCGCCGCGAGCGTGCGCGGCGAGACGCTGTCATGGCTGATGTTCATCGCAACCGGCGTCGGGCCGTATTCGGGTCAGGCCGTGCACTTCAAGCATTTTGCGCCAAAGGACCAGAACCACGATTACGCCCATAACCGCTACCAGTACGAGACGGATCGCCACTACAAGGTTCTCGACGGTCACCTCAAAGGGCGCAGCTACATGGTTGGCGACAGCTATTCCATCGTCGACATGGCGCTGTGGGGCTGGGCGCGGATGCTGCCGTTCAAGCTCGGCGACGACGCCTTTGCGCGCTACCCCAACGTGAAGCGGCTGGTGGACGAGATCTCGGCACGGCCGGCGGCGGCACGCGCGATCGCGCTGAAGGACAAGTTCACCTTCAAGGCCGAGATGGACGACGAGGCCCGCGCCAACATGTTCAAGCACATGGCGACCAAGGTCGCCTGATCGCACCGCGCCGTTCTTTTCAGGCCACGCGCATGCGCGTGGCCTTTTGCGTTTGAGATTCAGGCGGCGTGGACCGAGTTCAGGAACTTGGCCACTTCGAGCTTGAGGCGGTTGCTGTCGGCCGACAGCGAGCGCGCCGCCGACAGCACCTGCGATGAGGCCGATCCGGTTTCGGAGGCGCCACGCTGCACGTCGCCGATGTTGGACGACACCCTCTGCGTGCCATGGGCCGCCTGCTGGACGTTGCGGGAAATCTCCTGCGTCGCCGCGCCCTGCTGCTCCACGGCGGCCGCGACCGTCGACGAAATCTCCGACAGCCGCTCGATGGTGCCACTGATCTCCCTGATGGAGCCGACCGATTCCTCCGTCGCGGCCTGGATGCCGGAGACCTGCTGGGCGATCTCGCCGGTGGCCTTCGCAGTCTGCTCCGCGAGCGCCTTGACCTCGGAGGCGACCACGGCAAAGCCGCGGCCGGCTTCACCCGCGCGCGCCGCCTCGATGGTGGCGTTCAGCGCCAGGAGGTTGGTCTGGCCGGCGATGGTGCTGATCAGCTCGACCACGTCGCCGATCCGCGCGGCGGCCTTGGAGAGCGCGCCGACGCGGTCATTGGTCCTGCTCGCCTGACCGACGGCCTCGACCGCGATACGGGCGGATTCCTGCACCTGGCGGGCGATCTCCGACACCGAGGAGGACAGCTCCTCGGTCGCCGAGGCAACCGCCTGCACATTGGCCGAGGCCTCCTGCGAGGCGCTGGCGACCTCCGTTGACAGGTCCTGGGCCCGCGAGGCGGTCGTGGTCAAGGTGCCGGCGGAGGCTTCGAGCTCGTTCGATGCCGACGACACGGTGTTCACGATCTCGCCGACCGCCTGCTCGAACTGATCGGCGAGCCTGACCATGTCCTTCTTGCGGCTTTCCGCCTGCCGCGCCTCGACCTCGGTCTGCTCGGCGCGCAGTCGCTCGGTCTCGACCATGTTGTCCTTGAACACCTGGATCGCCTTGGCCATGTCGCCGATCTCGTCGGCCTTGCCGCGGCCGGGGATCTCGACCTCGAGATTGCCGCCCGCGATCAGCCCCATCGCGCGCGTCATCGAGGCCAGCGGACCGACGATGCCGCGGGCGATCAGGAAGGCGACGATGCAGCCGAACAGGACGGCGAGGCCACCGGCGATCTCCTGAATGGTCGTGGTGCCCGCGATCACGGCTTCGGCGGTCGTACGCGATTCCTGATAGTCCTTCTTCAGGGTCGCTTCCGCGGCCTTGAGCCTGCCGACGCTGTCGACGATGAGGGGCGCGAGGCTCTTGTGGTAGATCTCGTCGGCCTGAAGCATCGCGGCGGAGGTCGTCTCGAACGCCGATTTGTAGATTCCGAGCGAGGTCTTCACCGGCGCGAGCGTGGAGCGCAATTCCGCCGCCTGCGGGCTCTTTTCGAGAGCCGCGAGCCGCTGCGCCGCCCTATCTACGCTCGCCCTGAAATTCGCGGGTCCCTGCGCGTCGCGCAGCGCCAGGAAACGCCAGTTCGCGACCCGAACAAGGAGGATCCTGGATTCGAGGTCGGCGACGAGGGCCGCGGTGTCTTCGTCGACGGCGGCGCGCGCCGCATCGACCAGCTTGCCCATCTTGACGGCCAGCTCCTCGCCGCTCGGCAGCAACGTCGCCTTGCCCGTTCTCGCCTCGTTGACGGCGTCGCCGAGATTGTCACGCAGGCGTCGCATCTTGGCAATGTCGTCGATGAGGCCGTTGTAGAGCACTCGCCGATCCTCCGAGAGCGTCCCCTTGGCGCCGACCCGCAACAGCTCGGTCGCCGCGGTTTCCCGCTCTTGCGCCTCCTTCATCGCGGGCTCGTTGGCGTCGTAGACGTAACGCAGATTGGCCCGTTGGATCGCCTGAAGCTGGGTCGATATCTCCAAAACCCGCGCCGTGCTGTCCGAAAGTGCGGATTGTCTTGCGACCTGATCCTGCACCGCCCGCAAATTCCAGACGGCAACCACCGCCATCACGAGACCAACCACCACCAAGGCCATGAAGCCTGCGTACAGGCGTCCCCTGATCCGCAAACGAAACTTCGGCATTCCCACTGTCCACCCAGATGCATTTCACTTCGAGCGGCCGAACAATTCCGGCAAATCGTCACGACCACCCTGGCAGCCGCGTGTCTTTGCGACCCACGCTGCACTGCGACACAATGGGGGACACTCGTTAATTGAACCTTCAAATTTTTCGCGCGATCTGGATCCGCGGGCGCGAAAACTGCTGCTTTTGTCAGCAGCTATGCAAAGTTCGCGTACGAATCCCGAGCGGGATGCGCAGAGCTGCATGCGTTCACAGGACGAACGACCATTGGGCGCCGGCCTGCTGCAATTTGCCGAGCGCGTGCTCGACCACTTCCAGCGTGTACGGCTTCTGAACCACCGGCGCCGAGGCCAGATCCACCGGAAGCGGCGCGCGCTCGCCATAGCCGGTTGCGAAGATGAAGGGCACGCCGATCTCCTTCAGCTTCTGCGCCACCTTGATGCTGCTCTCGCTCCCGAGGTTGAGATCGAGCAGGGCAAAGCTCGGCCGGGTCCGCTCGATCGAGCGCAGCGCCTGGTCGACGGTCGCGGCGGTGTCGACATGACGCGCGCCGAGATCGAGCAGGATGACCTCCGCCGCCATTGCGATGATCAGATTGTCCTCGACGATCAGCGCGGTCTCGGAGATCCGGGGTCGGCTGGACTGCTGTTCCTCAAGACGCATGGCGGCTCCTGCTATCGACGGCACCAGCTCGACGAAATTGGGGGGAATGACGAACGTCGCCTGCACGCCCAGAAGGTCGAAGCGGATTTCGGCATCGCCCTTGAGATCGAACGGCACCGAGCGTTCGATGATCGTGGTGCCGAAGCCACGCCGCGACGGTGGCTGCACCGGTGGCCCGCCGCTTTCCTTCCATTCGATCACGAGGCTCGACGAGGGATCGAGGCGCCAGACCACCTCGACGCTGCCGGTGGAATCGGCGAGCGCGCCGTATTTGGCGGAATTGGTCATCATCTCGTGGACAACGAGAGCCAGCGTGGCAAACGCCTTGGGATCGAGCGCGACGTCCGGCCCGCCCATCTTCACCCGGCCTGCGCGCGCCCCGAGATAGGCGCCGGCTTCGGATTCGAGGAGGGTCCGCAGCACCACCGGCGCCCAGTTCAGATTGGTGATCTGGTCGTGGGCGCGGGCCAGGGCCTGGATGCGACCGCCGAGAACGCTCGCAAACTCCTCCACGCTCATCGCCGTGTCCTTGCTCTGCGCTACCAGCGCGCGGACCAGGCTCAGGATGTTGCGGACGCGGTGATTGAGCTCGGCGATCATCAGCTCCTGCCGCTCCTGCGCGCCGCGGCGCTCGCGCGCGGCGAGGTCGGACAATTGCAGGATCACTTCCAGCAGTGTGACGCGCAGACTCTCGGCGATGCGGATGTCCGCTGCCGACCACGGTTTCGACTGGCCCGCCACGGTCTCCTGCCAGAGCTCGAAGCTCTTGCGCGGCGTCAGGCGCGGCCCGTTCGGACCTTCGTCGTAGATCTTGTCGGGAGCGCCGGCCCAGTTCACCGCCCGCGTGACCTCGCGCCGGAAGAAGATCAGGCAGTCGCGCGGGGTCCGTGAGATCGGAATGGCGAGAAAACCCGCCGCGCGGTCGCGAAAAGCCTGGCCGGCGGCATAGACCTTGGCGATCTCGGCGCTGGCGAAGATCCGGCCCGGCGAGGTCCGGTTGATGAAGGCGACGAGGTCCTTCACCTCGTCTTCGGTCGGCGTGTCTCCCTCGAGGGCGATCTTGTTGTCGGACCAGACCGCGACGCCGTCGCAGTCGATCATCTTGCGGTAGTCGCCGAGAAAGTCGACGATCGCGCGGCGGCTGTGGTCGTGCGAAGCAGCGATCTCGATCAAGCGCTCCTGGACCTGATGGGCCCGCGCCTCATAGGCGACATCGCCCTCGCGCTCGCGTCCCTCGACGATCCAGGAAAACATCTGCCCGAACAGCTCGGAGGCCGTACGCTTGTCGAACGAAATGTACCGCGGCGAATAATGATGACAGGCGAACAGACCCCACAGCTTGCCATCGCGCAGGATCGATACCGACATCGAGGCGGCCACCCCCATGTTGCGCAGATATTCGATATGGATCGGCGAGACCGAGCGCAGCACGCTCATCGAAAGGTCGAGCAATCCCGCATTGTGCGTGGCGGTCGACATCAGGGCAGCCGACCTGGCGTTGACGTCGGCAATGATGCGCAGCCAGTTGCGCTGGTAGAGGGCGCGCGCCTGCCTTGGGATATCCGATGCAGGATAACGCAGGCCGAGGAAGGATTCGAGCCCTGCTTCCGCGGTCTCGGCGATCACCTCGCCCGATCCGTCCGGGTGAAACTGGTAGACCATGACGCGATCGAATCCGGTCAGCACCTTGAGCTGACGCGCGGCCTCCCGCGCGAGCTCGGTCATGCCGCGCGTCTTGCGGATCCGTTCGAGCATCAGGCGGACGAGCTCGCCGGAATTGACGCCGGGCTCGTGGACGCTCGGCTCCGCCTCGACGATGAGGTAGACGCCGGAGAAATGGATCGAGAGATCGTAAAGCGGTTTGCCGGCCTGGAGCTCGACGCCGAACAGGCGCTCGGTCGCATCCGGCCCACTCAAATAGTCGACGCGACCGCGGATGGTCTCGACAGCGGCTTCGGAGATGGCGCTCGTCAACGGCTGCTGGAGCAGATCGGCGACGTCGCTTCCGAGAAAGCTGCCGACATTGTCCGAGGCCATGCAGATCGTGAAATCCGAGAGCACAGCGAGCATGAAGCCAAACGGCTGCACGCTGCCGGGAATGTGGATCGGCTCGCGATCGCAATTGGTGAGATTGACCGCCTCGTTCATGCCCGCTCCGCCGCCCGCTCGAACGCGGCGAAGGCAACCCGCGCCGCCGCGATCACCTCGACCTCGTCGCAGGCCTCTTCGCCTTGAAGCTTCGACAGGAAACTCTGCCACAGGCGCTTGCCGGCACCATGGCTGAGATAGCTGGTGGCCTCCGTCATGCGCAGGTCGGCGGCCTCCGCGACCTCTTTCAGCAGGAATCTTGCCCCGAGCCGAGAGCCCTCCAGCACGTACATCGTACCGAGCATGCCGCTGGGCGTCAGCGGCGGCACGGATACGGTGGATTGCGCGGCGCCGCCGAGCCGCCCGAGATCAGCCGCGATCGCGGCACTGCGCGACCGCTCCGGCCAGTCCGGAAATATCCTGGCGACGCCTGCCGCGACGAGCGCGGCCTCGAGCGGAAGAAGCGCGCCGGCGCTGGCTTGAAGAAAGCGGCGATAGCCCGCCAAGACGGTGAGATCGAACGACGAAAGTTGCGCATCGAGCTCCCGGTGCGCACCCGCAGTCGCATCTCTCAGTCGCTCACGAAGTCCAGGGAAGCCAGGGTTCACCTGTGTCGAGACGTCCGAAACCCCAGCCAGCATGAAATTCCCACACGCGCGCAATGCCGGGGGCGCGATTGCCCCGGAAGCGAAGGAAACGCCGGCGGAATCCGAAGGTTCCGCCGGCACTGGAATATCTGGAGAGGCGCGGACCGTACCCTCGACTCTTTATTTCCGCCGGCGGGGCTTGTGCAGCTCGTACGCGATCTCCGCCCTGGTCATCCCGCAGTCCAGAAGCTCCCGCTCGCTCATGGCGGCGAGTTGATCCCGGGCCCGGGACCGTTCGCGCCTGATACGGACCGTTTCGACCAGCGCCCGCCACGCCCGCACGACCATCGCCGGCTCCGCCCGATGAAACCCACCGGCGGACGCGACGCGCAATCCACTCAGCTCGCAGCCCTCACCGGCGCCTGCGGAAAAGAACCGAGCGCCCGCTCGGTCAGGATCGAGTCGCAGTACTCGCGGATCTCCTTGATCTTGCCGTCCTCGAGACGAAACACCAGGCAATAGTCATTGTCGTAGCGCACGCCTTCGGGCGTGACGTTGTCGCCCTTTGCCTCCACGACGACCACATCGCCGTCGGCGATGAAGCGGTGAGCGACCGTGCGCGTGCGGTCGCGCAGGCGGGTGCGCACATAGCCGTGCAAATCGTTGAGGATCGACTCCTTGCCTGAGAAGGTGCGCGACCAGGAATACTGGCCGGTCACGACCCATTTGGCGTCTTCGGCAAGGCTTGCAGCGAACAGGGCTCGATCGCGCGCGTTCGGATCGGGATTGGCGGCGGCGGCGAAAATATCCTGCATCAGTTTCTTGTTGGCGATCGCATTCATGGCGGCATCTCCGTTTGGTGGGAACGCGGAGATGATCGCCGCAGCATCAGAATTCTTCAAATCGATAGAGAATATGATATCTATTCGCCTGATGAATTTGAATTCGCTTGACCTCAACCTGCTGACCGCGCTCGACGCCCTGCTGCGCGAGGCCAGCGTGAGCCGCGCCGCGCTTCGGATGGGCCTGTCGCAGCCGGCGGGC
>NZ_AJQF01000183.1:0-38621 GCF_000261705.1 Bradyrhizobium genomosp. III
TCGGCGATCCGCTGCTGGTGCGCACGGGCGCGCGGATGGAGCTGACGCCGCGGGCGCAGGCCCTGCGCGCGCCGCTGGCGCAGGCGCTCGATCAGGTGCGCGGGCTGTTCGTGCCTGATGACTTCGACGCCGCACGCAGCGAGCGGCAATTCCGCCTGATGATGCCGGATCTCGCAGTCGAACTGCTGATGCCGCCGCTGATGGAGAAGGTGACGCGGGCCGCGCCCAACGTCCGCATCGACATCGTGCCATGGCGGGGATCGGCGATCTTCCACGCCGAGTTCGCCCGCACCATCGACCTCGTGATCTCGATCGGCAACGCCTTCAAGGGCTTTCACCGCCAGCTGCTCTACGTCGACAGCGACGCGCTGGCGGTGCGGCGCGGCCACCCCTTGGCGGCGAAGCTGAAGCGGCGCGAGACGTTCCTGGCCGCGCGCCATGTCGGCGTGATCATCCGAGGCAGCAACGAGGATCTGATCGACACCTGGCTGCGCGCCAAGGGCATCGAGCGGCACATTTCGCTGGTCGTGTCAGGCTATCTCGAAGCGCTGCACGTCGCTGCCCGCACCGATCTCGTCGCCTTCGTGCCGCGCCGGCTGATCGCGGCACTGTCGAAACAGCTCGGCCTCGTCACCGTGACGCCACCGCTCGACCCCGGGATCGACGAGCAGTTCATGTTCTACCCGACCCGCGCCCAGATGGACCCCGGCTCGATCTGGCTGCGCCGACTGATGCTGCAGACGGGGCGGGAGCTGGAGAAGCGGAAGGCTGGGTAGGACGCAGCTTCAACAGACACGGTGTCGTCCCGGACAAGCACAGCCGAGCGGAGCGCTGATCCGGGACCCATAACCACAGGATGCGGTTTGGCGAAGACTGCTCGTTCGGGATTGCTACCGATCGCAATCGATAGATTCCGCGGTATGGGTCCCGGGTCTGCGCTTGCGCTTGCCCGGGACGACACCGCGTATTTGTCACGCCTTCTGCGCGTCCATCACCTTGCGCACAGCGGGGCGGTCAGACATCCGCTTGAAATGCTCGGCGATCTTCGGGGTCGCGTTGATGTCGACGCTGTCGCCTTCGAGCCAGGTCGAGAGGGTGTAGAGATACGGATCGCAGATCGTGAACTGATCGCCCATCACCCAGGGCCCCCGAAACATCTTCTGCTCGATCAGGGCGAAGCAGGCGGCCATGGTCTTCGGGACCATCGCCTTCATGTCGGCGAACGAGCTCTCCTGCGTCGCCCAGCGAGGACCGCGCATCTTGTGGGCATGATTGATGTGCACGGTCGAGCAGAGGTAGGAGTTGAACGACTGCACCTGGGCGAAGTCGAAGGGATCATCGAGCGGCGCGAGCTTCGCCTTGGGGAAGGTCTGCGCGAGATAGGCCAGCATCGCCGGCGTCTCGGTGAGGACGCCGCGATCCGTCACCAGCGCCGGCACACGCCCCTTCGGGTTGATCTTGAGATAGTCCGGGCTGTTCTGCTGGTTGTCCTTGAAGCTCAGCCGCTCGGCCGCGTAGTCGGCGCCGGCCTCCTCCAGGGTGATGTAGGTGGCGAGCGCGCAGGTGCCGGTGGCGTAGTAGAGCTTGAGCATGTCGGACCTCATGGGAAAGCCCGAGGTTAACGGCCCTCCGCCGCCCCGTCCATAGGGGACCTCTTCGCAGTTGCCCACCGCCGCCCGGCTGTGCGAAGACGCCGTCAATCGGAGGGGGATTTTGTCATGACCGTACTCATCGCCGGTGGCGGCATCGGCGGGCTGACGCTTGCGCTCAGCCTGCACCAGATCGGCGTTCCCGCAAAAGTCTTCGAAAGCGTCGCGGAACTGAAGCCGCTCGGCGTCGGCATCAACGTGCTGCCGCATGCGGTGCGCGAGCTGATCGAGCTCGGGCTGATGGACAGACTGGACGCCAGCGGGGTGCGGACGCGCGAGCTCGCCTATTTCTCCAAGCACGGCAAGCCGATCTGGAGCGAGCCTCGCGGGCTGGAGGCCGGCTACAAATGGCCGCAATTCTCGATCCATCGCGGCACGCTGCAACAGCTCCTGCTCGACACCGCGATCGAGCGGCTCGGCCGCGACAACATCCTCACCAGCCACCATCTGACCGGCTGGACCGAGACGGCAGATGGCGTGCGCGCCGACTTCATCGACCGGGCAACCGGCAAGGCCGCCGGGACTTACGACGGCGCGATCCTGATCGCCGCCGACGGCATCCATTCCGCCGCGCGCGAAAAGCTCTATCCCAATGAAGGTCCGCCGATCTGGAACGGCCGCATCCTCTGGCGCGGCGTCACGCCTTCCAAGGCCTTCCTGACCGGCCGCACCATGATCATGGCCGGCCATGAGATCCTGAAATTCGTCTGCTATCCGATCAGCAAGGCGCCGGACGCGGCGGGCAAACATCTGATCAACTGGGTCGCCGAGCGCCACATGCCGCCGACCTATCAGTGGCGGCGCGAGGACTATAACCGCACCGCGCGGCTGGAGGAGTTCCTGCCCTGGTTCGAGAGCTGGCAGTTCGACTGGCTTGACGTGCCCGGCCTGATCAAGAACTGCCCGCACGCCTATGAATATCCGCTGGTCGACCGCGATCCGGTCTCGCAATGGACCTTCGGCAAGGTCACGCTAATGGGCGATGCCGCGCATCCGATGTACCCGATCGGCTCGAACGGCGCCTCGCAGGCCATCCTCGATGCCCGCACCATCACCCGCGAGATTCTCGCGCATGGACCGACGACCGCGGCGCTGCTCGCCTATGAGGCCGAGCGCCGCCCCGCGACCACCGACCTCGTCCTGCTCAACCGCAAGAACGGACCCGAGCAGGTCATGCAACTGGTCGAAGAGCGCGCGCCCGACGGCTTTGAGGTCGTCACCGACGTGCTGTCGCAGAAGGAACTGGAAGACATCGCCGCCAACTACAAGCGCGTTGCGGGCTTCCAGGTCGAGGCGCTGAACGCGAAGCCGCCGATCGTCAGTGGAGATGCGAAGCGCGTGAGCGCCTGAAGGCGGGGCGGCAAGAGTTGTCCAACCGCCCCGCGTCCGTCACGGCCCATCAATATCCATACTGTCTGGAACACACCCAGTTGCCGTAGGCATCGTAGCAACGGTTGTTGTAGTAGCCGTATGCACCAGCCGCCGCCGCTCCGACTCCGACTGCCGCGGCTCCGTATGCGGCTCCCCGGTAGACGCCTCTACGCGCCGCAGTACGTGCTACGGGGTACCCTGCTATCGGCCGGGAGACGTGAGCGCGGCCGCCGTAGCGACCAGCGTGAACGGCACCGCCTCTGTAATGCGCGCCTCCTCCGTGAAATCCCCCTCCCCGATAGGCACCACCTCCTCCGCGGCCGCCGCGGGCGAGTGCGTCATCGGGAACAAGGCTTGCGCCGACAAGAGCGGCTGCGGCCAAGCCAACCAGAGCATATCGAAACATGGGCGTCCTCCCGTCATTGGAGTGCCGGTTCTATCCGCAGGGTGATGCCGTCAACGGGACAGGCACTTGCCCCCATCATTTGGCGCGCCGTGCATGTCCGATTGACCTAGATCAACGCCTGTCTGTTTCAAAGACCCGGGATGATCCAGCACTTTCAGGCCGAGGCTGAAGACCATGAGCGGCCGCAACCGCCCGCTGGTGCGCTTCGATCTAAGCCAATCCTTGGATGCGAGAGAAATTTGTCCATTCGATAGACGCGAATAACCGAGGCTGCGATCATGAAGTTCCGGGCGGGGTTGCTTGCGGCGGCTATCTTGCTGGCCGAAATGCACGCAAGTCATGCGGCGATACGGATCGCCGGCGATCGTGGCGGGCTAATCGACACCTATGTTGACAGATATGAACGCCTGCGCACTTCCGGAGAGACCGTCATCATCGATGGACTTTGTGCCTCATCGTGCACCATCGTTCTCGGTGCAGTTGCCGCTGACAAAATCTGTGTAACCTCGAAGGCCGCTCTCGGCTTCCACGCTGCTTGGGATTTCGGTCGGAAGGGAAGGACGATTACCGACCCTGACGCCACCAATTACCTATACTCCATGTATCCCGGGCCGGTGCAGCGTTGGATCGCGGCGCGCGGCGGGTTGAGGCCGCAACTCATCTTGCTGCGCGGCAAAGCACTTCGGGCGCTGTATAAGCCTTGCGCGCAGCACTCCGCGACACGGCCCCGACGGTAACGACTACCGCACCACCCTTGCCGCTTCCAGCAACCGCTCGGTCGCGCTTGCCGTTGCCAGCACCGTGCCGTTCTCCGCCATCAGCTTGGCCTCGACGAACGCAATCGTCTTGCCGAGCTGCGTCACCGTCGCCTCCCCGATGATCGGACCGGGCTTGGCGGGGCTGAGGAAATTCACGGTCATGCTGATGGTGGTGGTATAGAGCCGGCCCTCGCTCATCACCAGCACGGCCGGGCCCATGGTGTCGTCGAGCATGGCCGAGAGCATGCCGCCCTGGATGAAGCCCGCCGGATTGCAGAACTCCGGCTTGCCCTCGAAGCCGAGCTTGATCCAGCCCTCCTCGGGGCGGGCATCGAGCAGGCGCCATCCCAAGAGCTCCGCACAGGGTGGCCTGGGAAAATTGTCGAGCGCGGTCTTGACCATTGGCAGCCTCCGTTTCGCACCCCGATAGCGTAGCGCTGCTGCCAGCGTGCTGTCAGGAGGACGAGCCCGCTGAAAGGTTGAGCGCGTGCGCAATCACCTTGCGCATGACATTGGGCAGCGCCTCGTCCGCAAGGGTGGCGAGCGGCACCCAGCGCATACCCTCGGGCGCACGGGTGCGGGCTGCGGCCTTCGCCGTGTAGACCACCAGCTCCAGCGGAAAATGGGTGAAGACGTGGGTGACGACGCCCATTTTGCGCTGCCAGCGCGACAGCCCCTTCAGCGCCGGCGCCTGCAGCTTCGCCGCCGCGTCGTCCTGGCCGGCGAGCCAGTCCGAGCCGGGCACTTCGGTCATGCCGCCGAGCAGGCCCTTTTCGGGCCGGCCGCGGACCAGCAGATCCTCGCCTCGTGTGACGACGAAGGCCGCTCCGCGCCGCAACGTTCCGCTCTTCTTCGGCGCCTTGCGCGGAAAGGTCTCCTGCGTGCCTTGGAGGCGCGCCGTGCAATCCTCGTTCAGCGGACACAGCGAGCAGGCCGGCTTTTTCGGCGTGCAGATCGAGGCGCCGAGATCCATCAGCGCCTGCGCGCTGTCGCCGGCGCGGGAGTTCGCAAGCAGCGTCGCCGCTAGTTGCTGGATCAGAGGTTTCGCCTGCGGGAGCTGATCTTCAACTGCAAAGAGCCGCGACACCACGCGCTCGATATTGCCGTCGACCGGCATGGTGTGGCGATCGAAGGCGATCGCCGCGATCGCCGCCGCCGTGTACGGCCCGATGCCCGGCAGCGCACGCAGCCTCTCCTCGGTGTCGGGAAAGATGCCGCCATGCTCGCGCGTCACCGCGACCGCGCAGGCGTACAGGTTACGCGCGCGCGAGTAATAGCCTAGCCCGGCCCACATCCGCAGCACATCATCCTGCGAGGCCCGTCCGAGCGCAGTGACATCCGGCCAGCGCGCGACGAATTTTTCGAAATAGGGCCCGACCGCCTTCACCGTGGTCTGCTGCAGCATGATCTCCGACAGCCAGACGCGGTATGGGTCCGACGTCTCGCCGGGCGGGGCCCGCCACGGCAACCGGCGGCGGTGGCGGTCGTACCAGGCAAGCAACGCCACCGGGCGTGATGATGTCTCCGGCTGAGAAGGTTCCGGCTTCGGCTTACGGACGGATCTGGAACTCATTCCTGCACTGTAACGGCAATGCACCGGCCTCTCTACGTCATGCCCGCGCTCGTCGCGGGCATCCACGCCTTTCTTCGAGGGAAGAACGGGATGGCCGGGACATAGGCGAGCGGAAGCGACGCCGTCCTTCGGACGGCTAAGCCCGGCCATGACGCGCCGCGGGTCTGTGGCCCGCCCGCCGAAGTGCTATAAGGACCCATGTCCAAATTCCCTCCCAAACCCGGTCCGATCAGCGCCAAGCCGCTGGGCATCCTGCTCAACGACGTCTTTGCCGAGGCCTATGCCAAGCAGGGCTTTGCGGCGCGTGAGCTGGTGACGCGGTGGGCGCAGATTGCAGGTCCCGAGATCGCGGCCCATGCCGAGCCGCTGAAGATGCAATGGCCGCGCCCGGTGGAGGGCCAGCCGCAGGAGCCGGCGACCCTGGTGCTGCGGGTCGAGGGGCCGATGGCGCTGGAGATCCAGCATTCCGCGGACGTGATCCTGGAGCGCGTCAACCGCTTCTTCGGCTGGAGCGCGGTCGGCAAGCTCGCCTTCCGCCAGGCTCCACTGTCGCGCCCGCGCCGACCGGTCCGGCCCGGCCCGCCCGATCCCAAATCGGTGGCCAAGGTGGCGGAGAGCCTGGGCGATATCGAAGATGAACAACTGAAGACGGCGCTGGCGCGGCTGGGGGCCGCCATCAAGCGAAATTGAGCCTTATTTCGCGGCCAATCTGGACCCGTCTCTACCGCTCGCCATTGCCTCAAGCTACGTTTCAAGCTAGCGACAGGCCGCCCGGGCGGGAACCTCATAGACCCCCTGGGGCGACATTTTTGCCAATTCGGGAGCCGACCTTGATCATCACCCGCCGCGCCTTCACCACGATGCTGTCGCTGACCGGGCTTGCCGCGCTCGCCGGGCTGTCGCCGCTGCGGTTCATCTCGAAGGCCGCGGCTCAGTCCGCCGCCGACGTCACCAAGCCCGTGTCACTGCCCGACATGGCGCTCGGCCCGAACGATGCCGCCGTCACCATCACCGAATACGCCTCGATGACCTGCCCGCACTGCGCCGCCTTCAACGAGCAGGTGTTCCCGAAGATCAAGAAGGAATACATCGACACCGGCAAGGTGCGTTACATCTTCCGCGAGTTCCCGCTCGACATCAAAGCCGCCGCCGGCTCGATGCTGTCGCGCTGCATCGCCAATGGTGATGGGCCGAAATACTTCGCCGTCACCGACATGCTGTTTCGCCAGCAGAACGATTGGGTGGTGAAGAACACCACCGAGACCCTGACGCGGATCGGCAAGCAGGCCGGCCTCACCCAGCAGCAGGTCGAGGCCTGCCTGAAGGACCAGGCGCTGCTCGACAAGATCGCCGCCGACCAGAAATATGCCAGCGACGTTCTGAAGGTGGATTCGACGCCGACCTTCTTCATCAACGGCGAGAAGATCAAGGGTGAGGCCTCGTTCGAGGAATTCGCCAAGAAGATCAATCCGCTGCTGAAGAGCTGATTCGCTCGTCAAGATTCTGATTCGCATCTCGAAATCCGTATCTTTCCCGGCATAAATCCCTTGGGAAAAGCGGCTTTGGCCGGTTGCCCTCGCGGGGCACCGCGGCCATTGTCCAGCCGCATGAGGCGCCTCGCGCGACTCACCCGGATAGCGACACTGTCTTCCATGGTAGTGTCCCGGCAGGGGGATTCGCGCCTGCCAACAGAGATGCGTGCTTATGAAAATCACCCGCCTGCGCCTTCACGGTTTCAAGTCCTTCGTTGAGCCCACGGACTTCGTCATCGAGCCCGGCCTGACCGGCGTGGTCGGCCCCAACGGCTGCGGCAAGTCGAATCTCGTCGAAGCGCTGCGCTGGGCGATGGGTGAGACCTCGTACAAGTCGCTGCGCGCCGCCGACATGGACGCGGTGATCTTCGCAGGCTCCGGCAACCGTCCCGCGCGCAACCACGCCGAAGTGACGATGACGATCGACAATGCCGATCGCACCGCGCCGGCGGCGATGAACGACAGCCAGCTGCTCGAAATCTCCCGCCGCATCGAGCGCGAGGCGGGGTCGGTCTATCGCATCAACGGCCGCGACGTGCGCGCCCGCGACGTGCAGATCCTGTTTGCGGATGCCGCCACCGGCGCGCGTTCGCCGGCTCTCGTCCACCAAGGCAAGATCGGCGAGATCATCCAGGCCAAGCCCGAGCAGCGCCGTCGCGTGCTGGAAGACGCTGCCGGCGTCGCCGGTCTGCACGCCCGCCGCCACGAGGCCGAGCTGCGGCTGAAGGCGGCCGAAACCAACCTCACCCGCGTCGAGGACGTGATCGGCCAGCTCGCAGGACAAATGGAAGGCCTGAAGAAGCAGGCCCGCCAGGCCCTGCGCTACCGCGAGGTCGCGGCCAAGGTCCGCAAGGCCGAAGCAACCCTGTTCCACCTGCGCTGGGTCGGCGCCCATGCCGACGTCAACGAATCCGGCCAGACCCACGATCTCGCGGTGCGCGAGATGGCCGAGCGCACCCAGCACCAGGCCGAAGCCGCCCGCATCCAGGCGATCCGCGCCGCCGAAATGCCGGCGCTGCGCGATGCCGAGGCGCGCGCCGCCGCAGGCTTGCAGCGCCTGACCAATGCTCGCGAGCTGCTCGACCGCGAGGAGGAGCGCGCCAAGGAGCGCGTCGCCGAGCTCGAGCGCCGCCTTGCCCAGTTCGAAGGCGATATCTCCCGCGCCCAGCAGCAGACCATGGACGCCGACGTCGCGCTGCAGCGGCTCGACACCGAAGACGCCGAGCTGAAGGAAGAGATCAAGTCGCGCGTCGAGAAGCGCTCCGGTGTCGACGAGCGCGTCGGCGAAGCCGAGGCGGTGCTGACCGAAACCGAACAGCAGTTCGCCGAGCTCACCACCGCGCTGGCCGACCTCACCGCCAAGCGCAACCAGCTCGAGGCCAATGTCCGCACCCACCGCGACAAGCTGGCCCGGCTCGACCAGGAGATCGCGAACGTCGCTGCGGAAGAGCAGAAGCTTGCCGCCGAGACTGGCGGCTTTGGCGATCTCGACGAGCTGACCGCGACGGTCGAGACCGCGGAGCAGACGCTGGCCGCCTCGGAAGCCGCGGCGCAAGCGAGCGAAGCCGCCCACGTCGCGGCACGCCAGACGCTGGAATCCTCGCGCTCGCCGCTGGTCGAGGCCGACAAGCGCGCACAGCGGCTCGAAACCGAGGCGCGCACGATCTCCAAGATCCTCAACGGCGAGACCAAGAATCTGTGGCCGCCGATCATCGACGGCATCACCGTCGACAAGGGCTTTGAAAAGGCCATCGGCGCCGCGCTCGGCGACGATCTCGATGCCCCGATCGACCCGTCGGCGCCGATGCGCTGGACCAATGTCGGACACACCGACGGCGATCCGGAGCTGCCGGAAGGCGCCGTGCCGCTCGCCAATCATGTGCAGGCGCCGGCCGAGCTGACGCGCCGTCTGGCCCAGATCGGCGTGGTTCCGCGCGAGCGCGGTGCCGAGCTGGTCTCGCAGCTCAAGACCGGCCAGCGGCTGGTCTCGCCCGAGGGCGACGTCTGGCGCTGGGACGGCTTTGTCGCGGCGGCGCATGCGCCGACCGGTGCAGCCCGCCGCCTCGCCGAGCGCGCCCGTCTCGTCGACATCGAGAACGAGCTGGAGCAGGCCCGCATCGACGCGCAGATCAAGCGTCAGGCGCTGGAGAACGCCGAGTCCGAGCTGCAGATGGCCGCGAGCACCGAAGGCGCCAGCCGCGAAGCCTGGCGCGCCGCGCAGCGCGAGCTCAACGTCGCGCGTGAACGCCATGCCACCGCCGAGCGCGAGATCAGCCGCCACGCCGCGCGCAAGGCGACGCTGTCGGAAGCGCACAGCCGTCTCGCTGCCGACCGCGCCGAGGCCGAGGCCGCCTACGAATACGCAGAAGCCGGCATCTCCGAGCTGCCGTCGAGCGAGGATACCGAGACTCGTCTGGCCGCGGTCCGCAGCGACATCGAAGGCCATCGTCGCATGGCCGCGCAGGTCCGCGCCGAGGCGCAGGCGCTGGCGCGCGAGGCCGAGCTTGCCGACCGCCGCGTGCAGGCGATCCTCGCCGAACGCACCGAGTGGCAGAACCGCAAGGAGAGCGCGGCCTCCCACATCGACACCATCCAGGCTCGTATTGCCGAACTCACGATCGAGCGCAGCGATCTCGAAAACGCGCCGCAAGTGTTCGCCGAGAAGCGCAGCGCGCTGATCACCGAGATCGAATATGCCGAGAACGACCGCCGCATGGCCGCCGACGCGCTCGCCACCGCGGAGACCGCGATGGCCGAGACCGATCGCGTCGCCAAGCTGACGCTCGAAGCCCTCTCCAGCTCGCGCGAGGCCACCGCCCGCGCCGAGGAGCGCATGGAAGGCGCGCGGCGCCGTCTCGAGGACATCGAACGCGAGATCCGCGACATGCTTGAGGTCGAGCCGCAGGCCGTCGCCGGCCTCGCCGAGATCGAGCCCGGCGCGGAGCTGCCGCCGCTGCACGACATCGAGGAAGACCTCGAAAAGATGCGTCGCGACCGCGAGCGCCTAGGGGCCGTCAACCTCCGCGCTGAAGAAGAGCTGCGCGAGGTCGAGACCCAGCACACGGGTCTGGTCACCGAGCGCGACGACCTCGTCGAAGCCATCAAGCGGCTGCGCCAGGGCATCCAGAGCCTCAACAAGGAGGCGCGCGAGCGTCTCCTGACCTCGTTCGAGGTCGTCAACAACCACTTCAAGCGCCTGTTCGTCGAGCTGTTCGGCGGCGGCGAAGCCGCGCTGCACCTGATCGAGAGTGACGACCCGCTGGAAGCCGGCCTCGAAATCATTGCCAAACCGCCGGGCAAGAAGCCGCAGACGCTGTCGCTGCTATCGGGCGGCGAGCAGGCGCTGACCGCGATGGCGCTGATCTTCGCGGTGTTCCTCACTAACCCTTCGCCGATCTGCGTGCTGGACGAAGTCGACGCGCCGCTCGACGACCACAACGTCGAACGGTACTGCAACCTCCTCCACGAAATGACCGGCTCGACCGACACGCGCTTCATCATCATCACGCACAACCCGATCACGATGGCGCGGATGAACCGGCTGTTCGGCGTCACCATGGCCGAGCGCGGCGTGTCGCAGCTGGTGTCGGTCAGCCTGTCAGAGGCTGTGGACATTCTCGACCAGAACGTGGCTTGAGAAGATTGACCGTCATTCCGGGGCGATGCGCAGCATCGAGCCCGGAATCCCGAACCACAATCTCTGGATTCCGGGTTCGCGCTTCGCGCGCCCCGGAATGATGTGAGGTTGATGATGATCTCACCCACCCTCCCCGCCGAATTGAAAGCCGCCCTTGACGGCAGGCTGCAGGGCTTCTCCCGTACCGACGCCGCACAGCGTTCGCAGAAAATCTCGACCAGCTACCGCGCCGGCGGCGGCTCCGGCACCATCAAGTCGGACGCCGATGCGCTCGCCTATGCGCTCGCGCGCATGCCGGCGACCTACGCGGCCGTCGCCGCAAGCCTGAATGCGCTGACCGAGATCGCACCGGATCTGGCTCCGGAAACGCTGCTCGACGTCGGCGCAGGTCCGGGCACCGCGAGCTGGGCCGCTGCGGAGGCCTTTCCCTCGCTACAGGATTTTACGCTGCTCGACGCCAATGCCACTTTGAGCCGGCTCGCGCTCGAACTCGCGCGCGACAGCACGCGGCTGGCGGAATGCCGCTATCTGCCGGGCGATGCCGGCGGCAACCTCGCCGAGGTCGCGCAAGCGGATCTCGTGGTTGCGAGCTATGTCATCGGCGAGCTCAGTGAAAGCGAGCAGCGCGCGCTCGCCGCGGCCATGTGGGCGAAAGCGCGTCACGCCCTGGTCGTGATCGAACCCGGCACGCCCGCCGGCACCGCGCGCATCCTCGCGCTGCGCCAGCAATTGATCGCAGCCGGCGCCTTCGTCGCCGCCCCCTGCCCGCACGAAAAACCTTGCCCGCTCACCGCGCCCGACTGGTGCCATTTCAACCAGCGCCTGCCGCGCTCGCAGGCACACCGGCAAATCAAGGCCGCGGAGGTGCCATTCGAGGACGAGCGCTTCATCTACGTCGCGCTGACCCGCACGCCGCCCGCCGTGCGCGCCGCGCGCGTGCTGGCGCCGCCGGATGTCGGCAAGGCCGAGATCACGGCCAAGCTCTGCACCGAGGATGGCGTCGCCATCACGAGGGTGCCTCGTCGCGACAAGGCCGCCTATGCCGGGGCACGCCGCTGGCGCTGGGGCGACGCCATTCTGTCCGAAAGTTAACCTCGTTCCAGACTTTTGCCTTGAACGCGGGCGGCTCCCCATTCGACCAAGCCTTACCTCTCCTCTGCGCCGGGCTCTCATCCTGCGCCAATTTGGTCTAGGCTAGCGCCCGCCTTCTTCCCCCTTCAGGAGTTCTCCATGTCGACCGGCTGGATCGTTCTCGGCGTCATCGTCGTCCTCGCACTGTTCGCCTTCAGCGCCTACAACCGCCTGGTGGCGCTGAGCCAGCGCGTCGGCCAGGCCTTTGCCGATATCGACGTGCAGCTCAAGCAGCGCCACGACCTGATCCCGAACCTGGTCGAGACGGTGAAGGGCTACGCCTCGCACGAGCGCGGCACGCTCGACGACGTCATCAAGGCACGCAATTCGGCGATGTCGGCGCAGGGGCCGGCGCAGGTGTCCGCGGCCGAGAACCAGCTGTCCGGCGCGCTCGGCCGGCTGATCGCGCTGTCGGAGGCCTATCCCGACCTCAAGGCCAACGCCAATTTCCAGCAGCTCGCATCCGAGCTTTCCGACCTCGAGAACAAGATCGCGGCGAGCCGCCGCTTCTTCAACAACGCGGTCCAGGAATACAACACCGGCATCCAGCAGCTGCCCGCCGCTTTGTTCGCCGGCATGTTCGGCTTCACCAGGAAGGACTTCTTCGATCTCGGTGCCAGCCGCACCGAGGTCGAGGCCGCGCCGCAGGTGAAGTTCTGATCTTGAGCCGATAGGCCGGCAGGGCACCCGCGTCATGGCCGCGTATGGTCTCTACACGCACATCGCCTCGAACAAGTTTCGTTCGATGCTGCTGCTCGCCGGCCTGTTCATGCTGGTCTACGTGCTGGTCTATGCTGGCGCGTTGGTCGCCGAAGTCGTCATCAACGGCAATGAGACCGTCGTCTATTACCTGAGGCGCGCCCTCCACGATCTGATCGTGGCCGCACCGGTTGCGACAATCGTGGCGGCGGTCTGGGTCGTGATCGCCTATTTCTTCCACCAGTCGATGATCGACGCGGTGACCGGCGGCCACGACGTTACCCGGCAGGAGGAGCCGCGGCTCTACAATCTGCTGGAAAACCTCTGCATCTCGCGCGGCATTACCATGCCGAAGCTGAAGATCATGGAGAGCCCGGCGCTGAACGCGTTCGCGACCGGCCTCAATCCCAGGCAATATTCGATCACCGTCACCACGGGTCTGCTCGATGCGCTTGATGACAAGGAGATCGAGGCGGTGCTGGGCCATGAGCTGACCCACATCAAGAACGGCGACGTGCAGCTGATGGTGGTCGCCGTCATCATCGCAGGCGTGGTCGGCTTCTTCGGCGAATTGTTCTTCCGCCTGTTCACCAATTTCAATTGGAGCTCCGGCTCCGGCGGCTCATGGTCCTCGGGCTCCTCCTCGTCGTCGCGGTCGTCCTCGTCATCGAGCGACAACAAGAGTTCCGGCGGCGGCGCGGTGATCGTCATCATCATCGCGATCGTGCTGATCGTGGTGGCCTGGCTGCTGTCCCAGGTTGTCAAGCTCGCACTGTCGCGTTCGCGCGAATATCTCGCCGACGCGGGCTCCGTCGAGCTGACGAAAGACCCCGATGCGATGATCTCGGCGCTGCGCAAGATCGAGAATCGCGGCGAGCTGCCCGGCGCGACCTCGGCCGTGATGGAGCTCTGCGTCGACAATCCCCGCGAGGGCTTTGCCGATCTGTTCGCGACCCACCCGTCCGTGCAATCCCGGGTCGACGCGCTCGTCAAGTTCGCCGGCGGCCACGATCCGGGCCCGCTGCCGCCGACCGAGGAAACCGACGAGCCCGAGGCGCAAGCTGACCCGCAGGACGCTCCACCGCCGCTGCGTCATGGCCCGTGGGACGATGCGGCCGCTCCGCCGCCCCTACCCGCACCCGGCCCCTCCGGGACCGCGAGCAGCAACCCGGCGGGCAATCTCATGGGTCCCTGGGGCCGTCATTAAGCACGCGATGTCCTGCCACGCGCAGCGGGTTTCGCCGCGATTGGGAAAAACTTCGGGAATTGCCGTATCGGCATGCCGAGGAATTGAATTCTCCCTTGTTTCTGCCATGTTCGCGCCCAACAGCAGACTTGGGACATCCTTCGGACATCGATTTGGGGCCCGGCCGATTGCGACCTCGCGATCGGGGGCGCGCGTTAGGGGACAGCAATGGCAAAGCCGGCAGTGGTTGTGGTGGGCGCGGACAAGGGCGGGGTCGGCAAGACCACGGTATCGCGCACCTTGCTCGATTATTTCTCAGCCAACAACGTGCCGACGCGCGCCTTCGACACGGAATCGCCGCGCGGAACCCTGAAGCGCTTCCACCCCGACATCACCGAGATCGTCGACATGACGACGACGGCCGATCAGATGAAGATCTTCGATACGCTCAACGCGACCAGCCCGTCGGTCACCGTGATCGACGTCCGCGCCGGCCTGCTCTCGCCGGCGCTGGCCTCGCTGCGCGACATCGGCTTCTTGGATGCCGCCAAGGCAGGCCAGATCACCTTCGCGGTGTTCCACATCCTCGGACCCTCGATCGCCTCGCTGGACGAGATCGCCGAAACCGCGGGCTTCATGACCGGCGCAAAATATTTCCTGGTGAAGAACTTCATCAACGACACCCAGTTCTTTCAATGGGACCAGGCGACCTACAATTCCTACTTCCACCGCATCAAGGACGCGACCGAGCTGACCATCCCCAAGCTCAACGAAATGGCCTATGAGCAGGTCGAGGTTTCGTCCGTCCCGTTCCTGAAATTCGTCGCCAACAAGGGCATCAGCGACGAGGCCGCGAACTATTCGTTCGTGCTGCGCGGCTATGTCCGGCACTGGCTGGCCAATGTCTGGAGCGAGTTCGACCGGATCCGGCTGACCGACATCGTCGGCTCGAAGCCCGCGACCCGCAACAGCGAAAAATAGTTGCGCAAGCAGGGCTGATACGGCTGGATTGGTCGCCAGGTTCGACTGATATAGCTGCCGATGCCCGCCACGCCCGTCTACATCATCTGCTCGCCCCGCCCGCAGGTCGGCAAGACACTGCTGGCGCGGCTGCTCGCTGAATTTCTGCTGCTCAAGAACGGCAACGTCGCGGCCTTCGACGTCAATCTGAAGGAACCGTCGCTGCTCGACTACCTGCCAAAGATCACGGAGACCGCCGACGTGATCGACACCTACGGCAAGATGCAGCTGATGGACCGCGTCATCGTCGATGACGGCATGGCCAAGGTGATCGACCTCGGCTTCCACGCCTTCGACGAGTTCTTCAAGATGACCGACGAGATCGGCCTCTTGAAGGAGGCCGCCCGCCGCCATGTCGCGCCTCAGATCCTGTTCGTCGCCGACACCGACCGCGCCTCCGCCCGCGCCCACGAGATGCTGCGCGGGCAGATCCCGCGGATGAACCTGATCACCGTGGACAATGAATATGTCGTGCGCGGTGAGCTGCCGGCCGCGATGGCCGGCGGCCGGCTGTTCCGCCTGCCTGCCTTGCCCGGCTTCCTCAAGACCTATGTCGACCGGCTGAACTTCTCCTTCACCGGCTATCTGCGCCAGGAGAAGGACGCCTCCACCGAGCTGCACCAATGGACCCGGCGGAATTACTTTGCCTTCCGCGAGCTCGAGCTCAGCCTGATCCTTCAGCGATCCTAGATAATTTCACCCGGATAATATTGACTGCGGGTTGGAGCGGGCTTATTGAGGCGGGCATCAATATCCCCCTCAGCATGGCCCGTCACCGTGAGCATCGACCGGAAGGCAGCGATTGCCGCCTACAAGGAGCGGAAGACCATTGCGGGCATCTTCGTCGTGCGTTGCGCGGTCTCGGGCGAGGCCTGGGTCGGCCAGGCGCCGAACCTGGAGACGATCCGGAACCGCATCTGGTTCTCGCTGCGCCAGGGCAGCCACACCTGCCGCAGCCTTCAGGCTGCCTGGAATGCGCATGGCGAGCCCGGCCTGACCTTTGGCGAATGCGAGCGCCTGGAGGATGAGGAAACCGCCTATGTCAGGAACGCGCTCCTGAAGGAGCGCCTGCTGCATTGGCGGGATGAACTGAAGGCCGAGGCGATCTGAAGATCGTGGCGACCTCTCAGTGTCCCTCGAACGTCATCAGCGTGCGCACCGGCACGTCCATGGCGCGCAGCTTGGCGGCGCCGCCGAGCTCGGGCAGATCGATGATGAAGCAGGCGGCGACGACGTTGGCGCCGATCTGGCGCAGCAGCTTCACCGCGCCTTCCGCGGTGCCGCCGGTGGCGATGAGGTCGTCGACCAGGATGACGCGCTCGCCGGGCTGGATGGCGTCGACATGCATCTCCATCTCGTCGATGCCGTATTCGAGCGAATAAGCGATGCGCACGGTGGTGTGCGGCAGCTTGCCCTTCTTGCGGATCGGCACGAAGCCGGCCGAGAGCTGGTGCGCCACCGCACCGCCGATGATGAAGCCCCTCGCCTCCATGCCGGCGACCTTGTCGATCTTGTTGCCGGCCCAGGGGTTGACGAGCTCGTCGACCGCGCGGCGGAACGCGCGCGCGTCCGCGAGCAGGGTCGTGATATCGCGGAACATGATCCCCGGCTTGGGATAGTCGGGAATGGTCCGGACGCTCGCCTTGATGTCGTGGTCAAAGGTCATTCGGTTCTCATCTCAGTTGTCATTCCGGGGCGATGCGTCAGCATCGAACCCGGAATCTCGAGATTCCGGATCTGGTGCTGACGCACCATCCCGGAATGACGAGGTGAAATATCCTGCACTCAATTCGCCCCAGCATCCAGCCGGAACGCATTCTCGACAATACGTAGTCCCACCTCATTGCTGAGCGACATCAGCGATTCCGGATGGAATTGCACGCCGGCGACCGGCAGCGTCTTGTGCTCCAGCGCCATGGCGACGCCGTCCTCGGTGCTGGCGGTGACGGACAAGACCTCCGGCATGCTGTCGCGCTCGACAAAGAGCGAGTGATAGCGGCCGATGACGATCTCGTTCGGCAGGTTGCGCATCAAGCGTCCGCCGCGCACCTGCACCCGCGAGGGCCGGCCATGAGCGGGATGGGTGAGCTGCCCGAGCTCGCCGCCGAAATATTCGCCGATCGCCTGCACGCCGAGGCAGACGCCAAACACCGGCAGCTTCTGCTCCAGCGCCGCGTCGATCGTCTTCTTGATCGCGAAATCCTCTGGCCGGCCGGGGCCCGGCGACAGCACCAGCAAATCCCATGTCTTCCGCTTGAGCATGTCGAGTGCATGCACATGGCGGACCACGGTGACGTCGGCGCCGACCTGGCGGAAATAATCGGCGAGCATGTGCACGAAGCTGTCGTCGTGGTCGATCAGCAGCACCCGCTTGCCCGAACCGGTCGCATCCGGCGCAAAAGTCGACAGCGGCTTTGGCGGATCGCCGCGCAGCGCCTGGAACAGGGCTGCGGCCTTGACCTGGCATTCGCGGTCTTCCGCGGCAGGATCCGAGTCGAACAGACAGGTGGCGCCGACACGCACTTCAGCCAGACCATCCTTCATGCGAATGGTGCGGATGGTGAGGCCGGTGTTGATGCTGCCGTCGAAGTTCACTGCGCCGATCGCGCCGGCATACCAGCGGCGCGGCGAGCGCTCGTGATCCTCGACGAACTGCATCGCCCACAGCTTGGGTGCGCCGGTGACGGTCACGGCCCACGCGTGGGTGAGGAAGGCGTCGAGCGCGTCGAAGCCGGGACGCAGCATGCCCTCGACATGATCGACGGTGTGGAAGAGCTTTGAATAGGTCTCGATCTGGCGCCGCGCCAGCACCTTGATCGTGCCGGGCACGCAGACGCGCGCCTTGTCGTTGCGGTCGACGTCGGTGCACATGTTGAGCTCGAACTCGTCCTTCTCCGAGTTCAGGAGCTGGCGGATCTGCTCGGCATCGCCGATCGCGTCGGTGCCGCGCGCGATCGTGCCTGAGATCGGGCAGGTCTCGACCCGACGTCCGTCCGAGCGCACGAACATTTCCGGCGAGGCCGACACCAGGAATTCGCCCTCACCCAGATTCATCAGCGCGCCGTAGGGCGACGGGTTGATGACGCAGAGCCGCTGGAACACTTCGGCAGGCGAGCGATCGCAGGGCTCGGCGAACAGCTGGCCCGGCACCGCCTCGAACAGATCGCCGCGCGCAAACGCAGCACGCGCCGTCTCGACGGTGGCCTGATATTCGCCGGGCGCGTGATCGGCAAACCCCTGCCGCGGCGTCTTCAGATACGGACTCTCGGCGGTCTCGCGCGGCAGGCCCTCGGTCGACTTGCCCTTCCAGGCAAAATCGTAGCTCAGCACCACGCCGCGGCCGGTGGCGCGGTCATAGGCCAGCAGGCGATCGGGCACGTAGAGAACGATGTCACGCTGGTCGCTCTCTCGTGCGCGCTTCTGCACGAGGTCCTCGATCTGGAACACGAGGTCGTAGGCGAAAGCGCCGAACAGGCCGAGCAACCCGTCGTCATTGGCCGAGAAGGCGGCAATGATATCGCGCACCAGCGACATCACGCTGGCGCGCCGCGTGCGCTGGTCTTCCTCGACCGGCGCATCGCCGCGGATGATGTGGCCGGCAAGGCGCGTGGCGTTCTTCTCGGAGATGACGACGCAGGGCTCGCGCAGCACATCGCCGAGGAAGGCGATCAGCACCTGCCCGCGCGCGTTCAGCGCCTCCAGCTTGAAATTGACGCCAGATGTCTCGAGCTTGAGCGGGGGATCAGAGAAGCCGAGATCAAAGCTCTCGTAGCGGCCGGGCACGGTCGTGCCCGAGGACAGCACCACGCCGCGGCGGCGGTCGAGCAGGTTGATCAGGTCGTCGAGCCTGTTGGCGCCGCCGGTAAACTGCTCCGCCACGCGCGTGATCGCCAGACCCGCGCGGGTCGCGTAGTCGCTTCTGGCCGGGAGGGCAAAGACTGTCCTGTTCATGTCGTCCTCTTACGAAACTTGCCGAGGGAACGCCACACAGGACAAACGAGAAGGCCGCCGCACTGTGCAGGCGACCTCAGACGATTTGGGAAAGGTAAATCGCACCGGCCACCTCTTAGGAGGTGCGCCACCAAAGACGGGCTGGGCAGGCTGCGGTGCTCATGGGCGGATACTCACCATGGCGCGGGGGCGGCGTCAAGGTGAGAAACCTACTCCCCGCGACCGGGGCGCGCAGCGTCCAGCTGCCGCTTCTGCTTGGCTCAGGGCTCCTCGGCCTGCGGCTCCCAGCCGAACCGGTTCTTCTTCCGATCCCATTTGAGGACGGAATAGCCGTCGCATTCCATGCATCCCCAAAGGACGAGCTTGCCGCCCTTGTCCTTCGAGAGAGCGGCGAACTGGCGGTTCGTGCGTATGGCGTCGACAAAGCGGATCTTCGGCTTCTCGCCGTCCGCCTGATCGAGGAGCAGCATGAACCTGCCCTTGGGACCCGCACACTCCTGAAACACGCCGACCACGGCGATCTGCTTCGTGGCGCCGCCGTCGAAGCGCCCCTCAATGGTAAAGGACATGCCGGCGCCCTTCATCGCGTCGGTGCCGTTCTCGAACATCAGCTCTTTGGGGATCAGGTCCTTGCGGAATTCAGTCGCCTTGCACCAGCTCTTGCGGATCTGGTTCGCGGGGATACCGCGAACCTCCGTCGTGAAGGGTTGGAATTCCGCGATGACCCACCAGGCCTCGGTTTTGAGATTACCGTTCAGCGTGACGAAGGCTTGTTGTCCCGGCGCCTGAGCTGCCGTCAGCAGCAGGACGCCAAGGACGATCACCGGTCGAACGATCGAGCCGAGCACGCGGCGCGTGAGAAACGATGTCGACATTCCCTCGCTGCCCCTGGTCGATTGCTCCCATCTCAACCCAGATGCTTCCTGAAAAACTCCGTCGCCCGTCCCCAGGCGAGTTCGGCGGCTTCGCGGTCGTGCACGGCCTGGCGCTGCTCGTTGACGAAGGCGTGCTCGGCGTCATAGCGGAACAGCTCCAGCGACTTCCCGGCGGCCTTCATGGCCTTCTCGAAGCCGCTGACCAGCTCCGGTGTGCACCAATCGTCCTTGTTGGCGAAATGGGCCTGGAGCGGGATCTTGACGTCGGCGGGCTTGGCCGCCTGCTCCGGCGGGATGCCGTAGAACACGACGCCGGCCGCGAGCTCTGGCACATGCACCGAGCCGATGATGGTGACGGCGCCGCCGAGACAGAAGCCGGTCAGCCCGACCTTGGCGCCGTTACGCGACAGATATTGCGCGGCGCCGCGCACGGTCTGCGTGGTGGCGTCCATGAAGTCGAGCGAGTTCATCTCCTTGTTGGCGCTGTCCGTGTCGTGATACGGCACCACCTTGCCCTTGTAGAGATCGGGTGCCAGCGCGTCGAAACCGGCCAACGCGAAGCGGTCGCACAGGCCCTTGATCTGGTCCGACAGGCCCCACCATTCCTGGATCACGACCACGCCCGGCGCGTTGCCGCGCGCGGCATTGGCGAGATAGCCCGAGGCGTCCTTGCCGTCCGGGCGCTTGAAGGTGATGGCGGTTCCCATGGTGTCCTCCGATGAGATCTTGGGGGAGCGGTTGGTGGCATTTTGGCGGGTGCATGCGAACGACGCAATCGCCGCGCAAACAAACTCTCGTGCCCCGGATGCAGCGCAGCGCGCCGCCCCATGCGGCGTGATGCGCCGCCGATCCGGGGGTCCAGCTACGAGCATTCTGGGTCCCGGCTCGCGCTTCGCGCGTCCGGGACACGGACCCAACAAAAAAGCCCCCTTGCGGGGGCTTCTTCATTTCTCGTCGCATCAGAGCGCTCAGTGGGAGCTGGCCCAGACCTTCTTCTTGGTGAAGTACATCAGCCCCGCGAACAGGATCAGGAACACGAAGACCTGGAATCCGAGGCGCTTGCGCGCTTCCATGTGCGGCTCGGCGGTCCACATCAGGAAGGTGGTGACGTCCTTGGAATATTGCGCGACCGTGGTCGGCGAGCCGTCGTCATAGGTCACCTGGCCGTCGCTGAGCGGCTTCGGCATCTTGATGGCGTGGCCCGGGAAGTACTTGTTGTAGTACGAGCCCTCCGGAATGGTCACGCCTTCCGGCACCTTGTCCTCGAAGCCCTGCAGCAATGCCGAGACGTAGTCCGGGCCCTGCTCCTGGAACTGGGTGAAGAAGTCGAAGATGAACCAGGGGAAGCCGCGCTTATAGGAGCGCGCCTTGGTGATCAGGGAGAGGTCCGGCGGCGCCGCGCCACCGTTCGCCGCGCGAGCGGCCTGCTCGTTCGGGAACGGCGAGGGGAAATAGTCCGCCGGACGCCCCGCACGCTCGAACATGTCGCCGGCATCGTTCGGACCGTCCTTGACCTTGTATTCCGACGCGAAGGCCGCCGCCTGCGCCACCGAATAGCTGGGCCCACCGGGCTCGGCGAGGTTGCGGAAGGCCACATAGGACAGGCCGTGGCAGCTGGCGCAAACCTCCTTGTAGACCTTCAGGCCGCGCTGCAGCGCGCCGCGGTCGAACTTACCGAATGGGCCGGAGAACGACCATTTGTTGCCCGGAGGCGTATCGCTGCCTTCAGACGCCTTCGCGCTGTCGACCGAGCCTGCGAACAACGAACCGGCGAGCGCCAGCATGATCGCGGTCGAAACCATCGGCGTCGATCGGCTGCCGGTCTTGGCCAGCACCGCATCCGAGATCGAGTTCGGCACCGGCCGCGGCTTCTCGATGCGCGAGAGCAGCGGCAGCACGATCAGGAAGTAGGCGAAGTAGCAGACCGTCAGGACCCGGCCGGCAACGACGTAGATGCCTTCCGGCGGCTGCGCCCCGAGATAGCCGAGCAGGATGCAGACCACGACGAAGATCCAGAAGAACTGCTTGGCCAGCGGGCGATACTTCGACGACCTCGTCTTCGCGGCGTCCAGCCAGGGCAGGAAGCACAGGATGATGATCGCACCGAACATCCCGATGACGCCGGCGAGCTTGTTCGGGATCGAGCGCAGGATCGCGTAGAACGGCAGGTAATACCATTCCGGCACGATGTGCGGCGGCGTCACGCCCGGGTTCGCCGGAATGTAGTTGTCGGCGTCGCCGAGATAGTTCGGCATGTAGAAGATGAACCAGGCGTAGAGCAGCATGAAGCAGGCGACGCCGAACATGTCCTTGATGGTCGCGTGCGGCGTAAACGGCACCGTATCCTTTTCCGTCTTCGGCTCGACGCCGTCAGGATTGTTCTGGCCGGCGACGTGCAGCGCCCAGACGTGGAGCACGACGACGCCCGCGATCAGGAACGGCAGCAGGTAATGCAGCGAGAAGAAGCGGTTCAGCGTCGGATTGCCGACCGAATAGCCGCCCCACAGCAGCGTCACGATGCTCTCGCCGACATAGGGAATGGCGGAGAACAGGTTGGTGATGACCGTGGCGCCCCAGAAACTCATCTGGCCCCAGGGCAGCACGTAGCCCATGAAGCCGGTCGCCATCATCAAGAGGTAGATGATGACGCCGAGGATCCACAGCACCTCGCGCGGCTCCTTGTAGGACCCGTAATAGAGGCCGCGGAACATGTGAACGTAGACGGCGACAAAGAACATCGATGCGCCGACCGCATGCATGTTGCGCAGCAGCCAGCCGTAGTTCACGTCACGGACGATCAGCTCGACCGACTTGAAGGCGAGATCGGCATGCGGCGTATAGTGCATCGCCAGGATCACGCCGGTCAGGATCTGCATCCCCAGCATGAAGGAGAGGATGGCGCCGAAGGTCCACCAATAGTTCAGGTTACGCGGGGTGGGATAGGCAACGAAGGAGGAGTGCATGAGGCCGAGGATCGGCAGGCGCCGCTCGATCCATTGCAGGGCCGGATTGCTCGGCTGGTAGTCGGATGGTCCGCTCATGATGCGATCCTGAGGAAATAGTACGACGAGACGGCGCGAAGCTTCGGACGAGGGTCCGAGGCTCAGCCGATCTGGATTTTGGTGTCGGAAACGAACTGGTACGGCGGCACCGGCAGGTTAGCGGGCGCGGGCCCCTGGCGGATGCGGCCGGACGAATCGTACTGCGAACCATGGCAGGGGCAGAAGAAGCCGTCGTAGCTGCCTTCATGAGCGATCGGGATGCAGCCGAGATGGGTGCAGATGCCGATCACGACCAGCCATTGATCATGGCCGGACTTGACCCGCGCCTCGTCGGTCTCGGGATCAGGCAGGCTCGCCACGTTGACGGCGCGCGCCTCGTCGATCTGCTTCTTGGTGCGGTGGCTGATGTAGATCGGCTTGCCGCGCCAGAACACCTTGATGTCCTGCCCCTCGGCGACCGGACTGAGATCGACCTCGATCGGCGCACCTGCGGCGATGGTCGAAGCGTCAGGATTCATTTGGGAGATGAAGGGCCAGAGCGCGGCTGCGCCCCCTACTGCTGCAGCTGCCCCGGTTGCAACGAATAAGAAATCACGGCGTGTCGGATGGTCCGCCGAAGACGCTGTCGTCACGATTCCAACCCTTTCTTCTTACGCCACCGGTGGAACCGCTCCAGGAGCCCCCAAGGTCCCCGGAACAGTCTGCCGGCGCCCGCGGCCCCCCGCGGCGGCAGAACTTCGCTCATTCACCTCTAAACGGGTGAAACAGCAGTCCAGAATCGTTCTATTGGCACCCTTGCCGGGCGAGCGCAAGCCCGCTATCGGCGCGGGAGCGTGCCATGCACGAATTCCCGGGCAGGCGATGTTTTATTGAGACATTTCCGGCCCGCATCGCCCCCGATACAGCCCTCGCACAGCCCATGCAGATAGCGCTTTTCCAACCCGACATCGCCCAGAACACCGGCACGATTCTCAGGCTTTGCGCCTGCCTGGGCATCGCCGCCCATATCATCGAACCGGCGGGCTTCCCCGTCTCCGACCGCCTGTTCCGCCGGGCGGGAATGGACTACCTCGACCACGTCAGCCTTATCAGACACGACTCCTGGGCCAAATTCGAGGACTGGCGCGCCGCACATGGCTACCGCCTGCTGCTGTTCACCACGAAAGCTGCCACCGACTACCGCGATTTCCGTTACCAGACGTCGGACATCCTGCTATTCGGGCGCGAGAGCGCCGGTGTCACGGACGCGGTGGTCGAGGCCGCCGATGCCCGGCTGGTGATCCCGATCAAGGCGGGGCTGCGGTCGCTCAATGTCGCCATGACCGCGGCCATGGCCGCCGGCGAGGCGCTGCGGCAGATCCGGAACCCGCAAGCCCGATAGATTGAGGAGAGACGATTGAGTTACGCGGTCAAGGAAATCTTCCTGACCCTGCAAGGCGAAGGCGCCCATGCCGGGCGCGCGTCCGTGTTCTGCCGTTTTGCCGGCTGCAACCTCTGGAGCGGCCGCGAGGCGGACCGCCTTGAGGCCACCTGCAAGTTCTGCGACACGGATTTCGTCGGAACCGACGGCACCTTCGGCGGCCGCTACGGCTCGGCCGCGGAGCTCGCCGACACCATCGCCGCGCAATGGACTGCGGCCGCCGCCAACCGCTACGTGGTGCTGACCGGAGGCGAGCCGCTGCTCCAGGTCGACGCCGCGCTGATCGAGGCGCTCCACGCCCGCGGCTTCGAGATCGGCGTCGAGACCAACGGCACCATCGCAGCGCCGGAGGGGCTCGACTGGATCTGCGTCAGTCCCAAGGGCGGCAGCGAGCTGGTGCTGCGCCAGGGCCACGAGCTGAAGCTGGTCTATCCGCAGGCCCTCGCCGCGCCCGAGACGTTCGAGGGCCTCGCCTTCGAGCGCTTTTCGCTGCAGCCGATGGACGGACCGGAGGTCATCGAGAACACCGCGCGCGCGATCGACTATTGCCTGCATCATCCGCAATGGCGGCTCAGCGTGCAGACGCATAAATCGCTCGGCATCAGATAGGACGCGACTGGGAATGCAGATGGACATGTCGACGATCGACGACCGCAAGACCCGCGCCCGCACCTGGTTCGAAGCCTTGCGCGACGACATCTGCGCCAGCTTCGAGCGGCTCGAGGACGACGCCCCGCAAAGCCTTTATCCAGGCGAAGCCGGCCGCTTCAAGCGCACGCCCTGGCAGCGCACCGACCATACCGGCGCGGCTGGAGGTGGCGGCGTGATGTCGATGATGCACGGCCGCCTGTTCGAGAAGGTCGGCGTGCACTGCTCGACCGTGCACGGCGAGTTCGCGCCCGAATTTCGCGCCCAGATCCCCGGCGCCGCGGACGATCCAAAATTCTGGGCCTCCGGCATCTCGCTGATCGCGCATATGCGCAATCCTAACGTGCCCGCCGTGCACATGAACACCCGCTTCGTGGTCACCACGAAAGCCTGGTTCGGCGGCGGCGCCGATCTCACACCGGTGCTCGACCGACGGCGCACCCAGGACGATGCCGACAGCATCGCCTTCCACGCCGCGATGAAGCAAGCCTGCAACCAGCCGAACGGCGTTGCCGACTACGACAAGTACAAGAAATGGTGCGACGAATATTTCTACCTGCCGCACCGCAAGGAGGCCCGCGGCATCGGCGGCATCTTCTACGACTGGCACGACAGCGGTGACTGGGACGCCGACCTCGCCTTCACCAAGGACGTCGGCCGCGCCTTCCTGAAGATCTATCCCGACATCGTCAGGCGCAATTTCGCGGCAGGCTGGACCGCCGCGGACCGCGAGGAGCAATTGATCCGGCGCGGCCGCTATGTCGAATTCAACCTGCTCTACGATCGCGGCACCATCTTCGGGCTGAAGACCGGCGGCAATGTGGATTCGATCCTGTCGTCGATGCCGCCGGAGGTGAAGTGGCCATGACTGTTTCGAGGCCGCTGCCGCGCGCCATGCTGATCGACATGGATGACACCATCCTGTCGGCCTATGGCCGGCCCGAGATCGCCTGGAACACGATCGCGAACGAGTTTGCCGAAGAGCTGGCGCCGCTGCCGCCGGCGCAAGTCGCAACCGCGGTGCTCGCCTTTGCGCGGCAGTTCTGGTCGACTGCGGAGCCGATCTGGCGGATGAAGCTCGGCGAGGCGCGGAGGCTCACCGTGCGCGGCGGCTTCGCCGCGCTCGCCGCAAACGGCCATCGCGCCCTGCCCGACGATCTCGCCGATCGCATCGCCGACCGCTTCACCACCTATCGCGAGGAAGCAATCTTCGTCTTCCCCGGCGCGCATGATGCGATCGACGCGTTCAGGGCACGCGGCATCAAGCTCGCGCTGGTCACCAACGGCGCCGCCGACATGCAGCGCGCCAAGGTCGAGCGGTTCGAGTTGACTCATCGCTTCGACCATATCCAGATCGAGGGTGAGCACGGTTTCGGCAAGCCGGAGGAGCGCGCCTATCTGCACGCGATGGAGGCGCTGGGCGTTTCCGCAAGGGACACCTGGATGATCGGCGACAATCTGGAATGGGAAGTGGTGACGCCGCAGCGCCTCGGCATCTATTCGATCTGGATCGACGTGCACGGCGACGGCCTGCCCGAAGGCTCGACGGTCAGGCCCGACCGCATCATCCGCTCGCTGACCGAGCTGGTGCCGGAGCGGCCGTAACCGAGCCCGAAGACAAAATATCGAAAACAACCCCATGCACAGTAGGGCGCTGCTGCAATTACAACGGCTTACAGCACGCGCAAAATGAATTTCTGATTTTACGAAATGATTTGACCTGTCGGGCAAAACAGGCGCATGATGCCATCATCGCGACGCACGGGACGTACCCCCTGCGCACCCCATCCGAGAAGCGCCTTTGCCTCTCGCAATGGGACTGCTCCGGCTTGACACTCCATCATCGGCGTTTCAGCAGTCTGGCAGCGGATGCGCGCTGCCGCAGGACATCCACTGATCCCGCATCCCGTGATCGGCGCGTCATGCCGGCTTGTTAGCTTCTTAAGTCAATCAACCGAAAGGACCATCCATGGAACTGAAAGCCGGCGATATCGTCATGCTGAAATCCGGCGGCCAGCCGCTGACCGTCGCGAACGTGAAGGGCGACGACGTGATCTGTCTCTGGATGGGCGTCGAAGGCGACCTGTTTCGCGAGACGCTGCCGCTCGCCGTGCTCGAGCGCCTGGAAGAAGTGGACGAGGATGATGACGACGAGGAGTAGGCACACCTAAGACTGCATCCTCGTTAGATCGGAGCGCTTCGCTCCGGCTGCTCGTGATGTCCGCTTCTCCGCCAACAACGGCGCGGTAGCGGACATCGCCAGATGATTGCGGGACTTGCGATGAAGGCCTTTGTAGACAGCTCGTCTGATTTCGAATCATGCTGGGGCGCGCGTCGCTAAAGGCGATCATTCGCTCTCCAGCAGACAGGGGCGACAGTTTGACGCGACTGTGAGCCGCAATTTTGGACCGCGGTGGATATAGTCGAACGCAGCATCCACGCGCACCTGCGATGGAACAACGAACGTTCCGGCAGATAGCGTGACACCGTTCCGAATTTCCGCCACGTCGAGATGAGTGGCTGGCGCACATCGCGCCCCAGGGCTTCTATGCTCTGCGCGGCGCTCTCGCGGCCGCAGTTTCCGCCCGCTCAAGTCGGCACCATCGCGAAAATCTAGCAGTAGAGATATCCGCCCGCGTCGGCTAAGCAATTGAGGACCAGCGGACGACCTCTCGCCACCTCGCAGTTTGGGGCAATGAACGCAAATGTTCCTCCTTGCCGTTCTCGTCCTTCCTTTCGCCGGAAGCTTCATTGCCGCCCTGTTGCAGGTCAATGCGCGCAACGCCGAGGCATGGCTCGCCGGAGGAGTTGCACTCGCCGCGTTCGGCCTCATCGCCACGGCTTATCCCGATGTCGCGAATGGTGGCGTCATCGGGTGGCGAACGGAGTGGGTGCCCGAACTCGGACTCGCGTTTGCGCTGAGACTTGATGGCTTCGCATGGGCCTTCGCAATGCTGGTCACCGGAATTGGCTTTCTGGTGGTGCTGTATGCCCGCTACTATATGTCGCCAAGCGATCCCGTTCCGCGCTTCTTTTCCTTCCTGCTCGCGTTCATGGGCGCAATGCTGGGGATCGTATTCTCCGGCAACCTGTTGCAACTGGTTTTCTTCTGGGAACCGACCAGCCTGTTTTCGTTCTTGCTGATCAGCTACTGGCATCACAATTCGGCTGCAAGGGACGGCGCACGAATGGCGCTGGTGATCACTTCGACCGGCGGACTTTGCCTCTTCGCCGGCGTGCTGCTGATCGGTCACATCGTAGGCAGCTATGACCTGGACAAGGTGCTCGCTTCCGGAGACGCGATCCGTTCGCACGCGCTCTATGTCCCTGCACTCGTGCTGGTCCTGCTCGGCGCGCTGACCAAGAGCGCCCAATTTCCGTTCCATTTTTGGCTGCCGCACGCGATGGCGGCTCCGACCCCCGTATCCGCTTATCTCCATTCGGCAACGATGGTGAAGGCCGGCGTGTTTCTTTTGGTCAGGCTCTGGCCGGCCCTGGGCGGATCGAACGAATGGTTGTGGCTGGTGGGATCGGCTGGTTTGATCACCTTTCTCTTGGGCGCATTTCTCGCGGTGTTCCAGCAGGATTTGAAGGGGCTGCTGGCCTACTCGACGATCAGCCATCTCGGCTTGATCACGCTCCTGACCGGACTGGATACGCCGTTCGGGCAGATCGCAGCGATCTTCCACATCATGAACCATGCCACGTTCAAGGCATCGCTGTTCATGGCCGCGGGCATCATCGATCACGAAACCGGCACTCGCGACATTCGCCGCTTGAGCGGTCTCTGGGCGTTCATGCCGATCACGGCGACTCTGGCCATGGTCGCCGCCGGGTCGATGGCCGGTGTGCCGCTGCTGAACGGATTCCTCTCGAAAGAGATGTTCTTCGCCGAGACGATCGAGATTCATGACAACTCGCTGGTCGATCGAGCGCTTCCCTATATCGTCACCGCCGCGAGCACTTTCAGCGTGGCCTATTCGCTCCGGTTCATTCGCGACGTGTTCTTCGGCCCGGCCCCGGTCGGCCTCCCGCGCACGCCTCACGAGCCTCCGCTCCTGATGCGACTTCCGGCCGAGCTTCTCGTGCTCGCATGTATCGTCGTGGGCATCGCTCCCGCGTTAACCGTTGCACCTATCCTCGATACCGCTGCTGGAGCAGTTCTCGGTTCCAGGATGCCGGAGTACAGCCTGAGAATATGGCATGGCTTTACCCCCGAACTGCTGATGAGCATCCTGGCGATGGTGGGTGGGGTGGGCGTCTATGTGATGCTGCGCTCCTACCTCCTCGTCAACGAGGGACCGCCCTTGCTCGGCCGCTTCAGCGGCAAGCAGATCTTTGACTGGATGATGGTGACGTTATCCTGGCGACTTGCACGCTGGCTGGCGAGCAAGCTCGGGACGAGACATCTCCAGCCACAGTTGAGGATCCTGGCCGGCGTGGCGTTCGTCGCTGCCCTGCTGCCACTCTATTCACGTGGCATCATGCTGGCGAATCCCCTAGGGGCCAAGTTTGACCTCGCCTTTGCATTGCTCTGGGCGGTGGGCGCTGCCTGCGCCATCGGCGCTGCGGTCCAGGCTAAATTCCATCGCGTCGTCGCGCTGATCCTGCTCGGGACTGCCGGTCTCGTGACCTGCGTCAGCTTCGTGTGGCTGTCCGCTCCCGATGTCGCGCTGACGCAGATCGTCGTCGAGACGGTGACGACGGTTCTCCTGTTGCTCGGCTTGCGATGGTTGCCGAAGCGCGTCGCACCGGTCGGCGCGAGCCAGGCCGCCGGCAGGATTCGATGGCACCGCGTGCGTGACTTCGCTATCGCGCTCTTCGCCGGCGTCGGGCTGGCCACGCTCGCGCTGGCAGTGATGCAGCACCCGGCTACGGACAGCATCTCGCGATACTTCGTCGAAAACGCGTACACGAAAGGTGGCGGAACCAACGTGGTCAACGTCATCCTGGTGGACTTCCGCGGATTCGATACGATGGGCGAGATCACGGTGCTCGCGGTCGTTGCACTGACCGTCTACGCGCTCTTGCGCCGCTTCCGTCCGGCGCCCGAGAGCATTCCCGTTCCCGAACAGCAGCACGCGCAGGATAGCCACGACGAAGCGCATCCCGATCGACAGAAGGGAGACACTGCCAAGGATACAACGGAGACTGCGGCGCTGATGATGGGGCTGCTGTTTCCGGTGATCGGCGTCGTGGCGATCTTCCTCCTGTTGCGCGGGCATGACCTTCCAGGCGGAGGCTTCGTGGCAGGCGTCGCAATGGCGACCGCGTTCATCCTGCAGTACATGGCTCGCGGCACGGCATGGGTGGAAGCTCGTCTTCACGTCATGCCCGTGCGCTGGATGGGCTTCGGGCTTCTGTTGGCGGGGGGCACGGGAGCCGCCGCCTGCGTCTTCGGATACCCCTTCCTGACCTCGTACTTTGCGTATGCCGAGCTGCCTCTGGTCGGCCGTGTCCCGATGGCCAGCGCCTTCCTTTTCGACATCGGCGTGTTCTCGCTCGTGGTCGGTGCCACGGTGCTGATGCTCATCGCAATCGCGCATCAATCGTTGCGTCGCTACGGAGGTCCACTCCAGACCGGCCAGCGCTTGCCCGGCGAGCGGTCGAAGGAGGAACTGGTCTGATGGAGCTCGTGCTGGCGATCGGTATCGGTACGCTTGCGGCGTCCGGCGTGTGGCTGATCCTCCGGCCGCGCACGTTTCAAGTCATCATCGGGCTGTCGTTGCTCTCTTACGCCGTCAATCTCTTCATCGTGGCCGTGGGGCGGGTGCGGAGCGGGGCTCCGGTGCTTATCGCAAAGGAGATCGGCGATGTCGCCAAGCATGCTGATCCGCTCCCGCAGGCGCTGGTGCTGACTGCAATCGTCATCAGCTTCGCGACCACCGCTCTGTTCCTGGTGGTTCTGCTCGCATCGCGCGGCCTGGCACGGACCGATCATGTGGACGGTCAGGAGCCGGAAGCGTGAGCGGCGCTGCAAGTCTGGTCATCGCGCCAATCCTCCTGCCTTTGCTGGCAGGTGCCGGCATGCTGCTGCTCAACGGAGAAAGACACCGAGCCATCGTGGCAGGCCTCAATGTCACCGGAACCGTTGCACTCGTTTGCATCGCGGTGATCTTGCTCGGAATGTCCGGTGCAGGAACCAGGGAAGTCTACCGTCTGGGCAATTGGCCTGCTCCGTTCGGAATCGTCCTCGTTCTCGATCGGCTGTCCGCCCTCATGCTGCTCCTGACCAACGTCCTGGCGCTGGCCACGGCGGTGTTCTCTCTTGCCCGTTGGCACCGGGCAGGCGCGCATTTCCATTCCCTGTTTCAATTCCTGCTGATGGGCCTCAACGGCGCCTTCCTCACCGGCGATCTTTTCAACCTGTTCGTGTTCTTCGAGCTGTTGCTGGCGGCATCATACGGCCTTCTGCTGCACGGTTCCGGCATTGCACGGGTGAAGGCGGGGCTGCATTACATCGTCGTGAACCTGGCGGCGTCGCTGTTGTTTCTGATCGGGGTCAGCCTGATCTACGGCGTCACCGGGACGCTCAACATGGCGGATCTCGCGGCAAGAGTGCCCGCCATCGCCGCCGAGAGCCGGGGCTTGCTCGAAGCAGGTGCGGGCGTGCTGGCGGTCGCCTTCCTGCTCAAGGCCGGAATGTGGCCTCTGAGCTTCTGGCTCCCGACGGCCTACGCAGCCGCAAGTCCGCCGGTGGCGTCGATCTTTGCGATCATGACGAAGGTCGGCGTGTATGTCTTACTGCGTCTGTCGCTTTTGCTTTTCGGCGAAGGCGCCGGCGCATCGGCCGGCTTCGGCAGCGACTGGTTATTGTGGGCGGCTTGGCGACGACCCTGTTCGGAGCGATCGGCACGTTGGCATCGCAGGATACCGCACGCCTCGGCGGCTTTTCGGTGCTCGTATCCTCCGGAACGGTGCTCGCTGCCACGGGGATGGGACAGGTCGGCATCACCAGTGCAGCGCTCTTTTACCTGGTCAGCTCGACGCTCGGCATCAGCGCCTTCTTCCTTCTCGTCGAGCTCATCGAACGCGGCCGCGAACCTGGAGCGGACATGATCGCCGTCACCCGGGAAGCCTATGGAGAAGAGGACGAGACAGGCGAAGCGGAAGAGGACGTCGGCACCGCCATCGTAGCCACGATGGGCTTACTCGGCGTCGCTTTCATCGGCTGTGCGCTGGTCATCGCCGGGCTGCCTCCGCTGTCCGGCTTCATCGCTAAATTCGCGCTGCTCGCGGCGGCGCTCAATCCGACAGAGACGCATCAAAACGGCGCCGTTCCCGGCAGCGGATGGGCGCTCCTCGTTGTGCTGATCTTCTCTGGTTTCGCGACGTTGGTCGCGATGGCCCGCGCGGGAATCCGCATCTTCTGGGCCTCGCCCGATCGCACCGTGCCGCGCGTGCGCGTGATCGAGATGGCGCCGATCATGTTCCTGCTGATCATCTGCGCCGCCCAAACGGTCCTGGCCGGTCCCGTGATCCGTTTCATGCAGGCTACGGCACAATCTCTGCACGCGCCGGCGGGCTACGTCAGCGACGTCCTGGAGGCCGCCCCCGAAGGCAGCCGAAAAGCGGAGGGCAAATGACACGCTTTCTGCCCTTTCCGATCGTGAGCTTCTGCCTTCTCGCATTGTGGCTGCTGCTCAATCAAGCAGCCACGCTCGGGCACATCCTCCTCGGCTGCATGGTCGCGCTCGTCGGCGGGCGGATTCTCACCGTGCTGGAGTTACCGAGCGTGCTGGTCAGACGACCCCGCGTCATTCTGCGACTGTTGGGACTGGTCGCGGTCGACATCGTCCGCTCCAATCTGGCGGTTGGACAAATCGTTCTCGGTTTTGGACGCCGACAGCGAACGGCGGGTTTCGTGAAAATTCCCCTCGACATGCGCAACCCGTACGGGTTGGCCTCATTGGCTTGCATCATCACGTCGACCCCCGGAACGCTGTGGGTGAATTTCGACGCTCAGAAGGGTTCGTTGATGATCCATGTTCTGGACCTCGTCGATGAAAACGAGTGGATCCGCACGATCAAGGACCGCTACGAACGCCATCTGCTGGAGATATTCGAATGAGCCAGCTCATGCTGACCTACTCGCTCGTTGCCGCGCAAGTGCTGCTCGGGTTGGCGATCGGCTGCGGCGCCTTCCGCATCTTTCTAGGGCCGCGGGCACAGGATCGCGTCCTGGGCTTCGACACGTTGTCCGTGAACGCGATGTTGTTGCTTCTGACGTTCGGGATTCGATCCGGCGAAGCGCTTTATTTCGAGGCGGCTCTGGCCATGGCGCTGTTCGGCTTCGTCGCGACGGTTGCACTGGCCAAGTTTCTGCTCCGCGGCGAGGTGATCGAATGAACGGCATCGAACAATTGCCGCCCTGGGCTGCGGTTCTCACGGCAGTTCTTCTGCTCACTGGCGCGGCCGTCACGCTTGTCGGTTCGCTCGGCCTGTTGCGTCTCGGCACATTTTACGAGCGGGTCCATGCGCCGACGCTGGGGACGACGCTCGGCACCGTCTTCATCGCGGCCGCTTCGATGGTCTACTTCTCGGTCCTGCAGAGCAGACCGGTGTTGCACGAAATCCTGATTGTAGGGCTTGGCGTCGTGACCACCCCTATCGCGCTGACTGTGTTGGTCGGCGCAGCCCGATTCCGCGATACCGCCGAACAAAGTCCGCCAGCGCGCGAACCAGAGAATAATTAGGACAAAGCACACGGCGCCACAAACGACCACGCGCTGATTGCAGGCGGCTCTGCGGATCGGCCAAGGCCGGCTAAATGTCGCATTTGATTCTCGCGGCGAATGCCTACGTCTAGCGCGTGGATGATACCGAGCTGCGCGCGAGTTCGCCGCAACCTTCAGCCGGCCGTGCGACCCGAGCAATTGGCTCCGCGTTCGGCACGCGCCGCGCTTCCGAGGGGCGAGGCTTCAGACACGCCAGCAATGCGGGATGCCGCTCGGAAATCGGCTGCATCCCAAACAGAGGCCGTGATGACCAAAGTGCCACGAGATCGAATTCAGGGGAACCGGCTGCAGATCGGCCGGTGACCCGGGCGATTGCGGATCGCCCGGGTGCGGCAACTCGACGATTCCAAACCAAGCCGGGAGTTCCTCATGTCGGTATTTTCAGCGCTGCTCGTCCTGACCTCGTGGATGATGTTCATCTGGATTTGCGATCCCGACGGATTCCGCGCGGCATTTGCGCGCCGTCCGCCGCCGATTCCTCGCGATCCGAAAAGGTGACTTTGGAGGGTGCTTTGTCACCCCCTGCCGCCGTGTACACCATTTGCTTTTGACCGCGACGCGTTACCGCGCTCCGCCTCTCGCGGCGCGTCGCGCGTTCGCGGGCATGAGCCGCTTCCAAGCCAATCGAATTTCCACCGCTGGCACGAAATCGACTTGCCATCGTTGGCCAATATGAGGGTCCTGACATGATCATCGTCGCTGCGACGGATTTCTCTACGCGCTCCCATCGCGCGCTCCGGCAAGCTGGCCTTCTGGCTCGCTCCCGCCGTGCCGAGCTGCACCTTGTTCACGTCGTTGATGAAGACCAGCCGGCCGATCTGGTCCGCATGGAAGAACGGGAGGCACAGCGGGTGCTGGTGGAGCAGATCGGGTCCATGCCCGAGCTGCATGACGCTCGCTGCTATCCGACCGTCGTCAAGGGCCATCCCTTCGACGGGATATTGCGCGCGGCCGCAGCAGTCGGCGCAGATCTCATCGTGATGGGCGGCCATCGCAAGCAATTTTTGCGCGATATTTTTACAGGGACCACCATCGAACGTGTCATTCGCGGTGGAAAATATCCCGTGCTGATGGTGAACAACGAGGCCCAGCGGCGCTATGAACGGGTTCTGGTGCCGGTCGACATGTCAGAAACATCGGCTGAAGCAATCCGCATCGGCCTGTCCACCGGACTTCTGGAAGAAGACGGAGCGACGCTTCTTCACGCCTTCTCGCCGATGGCCAAGACGCGATTGATCAGCTCTGGGGCTAGCTCGGCCGTCATCACCGGATATGTCGAGAGCGAACGTCACAGGGCAATGGAGGAACTGACCAGTTTTCTGGTGACCAACGAGTTCGGCACGCGACGATGGTCTCTTCGCGTCGGCGAAGGCGGACCCATGCAGATCATCACCCGTGCCGTCGAGGAGAAGCGGCCCGACATGCTCGTGATGGGTACGCACGGCCGATCCGGATTGCTTCGGGCCTTGATCGGGAGCGTAACGGAGGAAGTCCTGCGCTCGCTGAACGTGGACGTCCTGGTCGTCCCCCCCCCGCCAGCCCCAAGCTCGGGATGGCGAAGGAGGCAGTCGCGCCCGAACCGAAGGCGTGAGGCGTGCCGTGGCTCTTCCCCGCGCCGTTTACAGGGCCGAGAGGGGCGCCGAACCTAGCGGCGTCGTCGTTCGGCGTCGCGGGCAGCCAACCTTGGTGCGGTTCGTCTGATCGGACTCCGCGTGATTTTCGGCGGATCACTGGCTGGAAACGTCTGCTGCAATTGTCGATCGAGTTCCTCGTCGAGTTCACGCTTCTCCCGCTGCTCCGGCGTCTCGTACTGCTTGGGCATAGCCTGATCTCCACGTCTGGCACTTGGCACCAACCGGTCTGCCACCAAGATTGTGACGCCAAAGTCCAGAGTCAACGCAATGAAGCGAAAGGTGTTGCGTTCAAGCTTCAACGATATTCAGACGAGTCCTCGGCAATGAAGGAAGCAGCTACCCGATCAGTTGCCTCGCCGCCGCCGAGATCATCACCAGCCCGCCGGTGATCACGGCGACATCGAGGATCACGGTGTGGATGTGCACCGGCATCCGCTCCACGAAGGCCTTTGCCAGGAACGCGCCGGGGATCGCGATCGCTCCGATCAGCAGTGCGAAGGCGAGCACCTGCGCGGTCACGGCACCGGCGAGGCCGAACACCGAGATCTTGATGAGGCCGGTGCCGAGCGAGATCATCGCGTCTGTTGCGATCACGGCGGCGCCTTCGAGGCCTGCGGCCATCAGCAGCGACAGCAGGATCACGCCTGAGCCCGAGGTGCCGCCGACCAGCACGCCGTAGCCGACCGACCCGGCGGCAAGGCCGCTGTCGCCGATCTTGACCTTTCGGCGGCGGAGGACGCGGCGCAGCGGCACGCTCAGGATCAGCATGGTGCCGATCACGAGCGCCGCGCCGGCATTGGTGAGACGCGTATAGCCGTAGGCGCCGAGTGCGGTCGTCAGCGCGGCGCAGGCGAGCACGATCAGCGCGCGGCGGCGGTCGGCGTAGCGCAAGTAAGCAACGGCTCGGCTGGAATTGGTGAAGATGGCGGAGATCGCGATGATCGGCACCACCGGCTCGGCGCCGACCAGCGGCACCAGCACCAGCGGCATCAGGGCGCCGGTGCCGTAGCCGGCGAGACCACCGATGATCGAAGCAAACAACGCCATCAACGCCACCAGCAGGAGCTGAAAGATCGAGATGTCGGCGAAGCCTGAGACGATGGTCACGTTCTCTCGTCGCGGCTGATGCGTGCCGCAGCTTGATCGGCGATGGAAGCAAGTGCGGCTTCCTCTAAGGGAAAATCCGCCGCAAGCCAAGCGTCCTCGGCGAGCGTCAACACATGTCCGAGCGCTGGTCCTTCGGCCAGACCGCGCGCGATGAAGTCGGCGGCCTTCAGCGGAAATTTCGGCGCAGTCCAGCGCTGCGGCAGCTCGGCGAGAGCGCGCCAGCGCATCGAGGTGACGTCGCCACCGGCGCGCGCCCAGCCGAGCAACACACGATCGTGATAGCGCTCGGGGCCGAGCCGATAGAGCAGCCGCCGTGCATTGGCCTCATCCTTGGCGGCGAAGCGCCACCAGCGGTGGCCCATCGAATCCAGTGCCTTGGTCTCGGCATTGGAGAGCCGCAGACGCGCGGCGACGCGCTTGGCATCCTCGGTCACGGCGACGGTCAGCGCGGCGAGGCGCCGCGTGCTGCTGGCGATGAGGCCGAGTTCGCGCTCGATCGCGATCATCGCCGACAGCGGCCCGGTATAGGCAACGCCGCCGATCAGCGCTTGCAGCAATCCGCCCTCGGCCATGGCCAGCACGGCCGCGGATGCGCCGCCGGCCACCAGCAGCTTCAGCATCTCCATGCGCACCCGCTCGGCCGAGAGGCTGGCAAGACCCGCACGCCCCCGAATGCAGGCGAGATAGCCGTCGCGGTCGGGATCGCCGGCACCAAAGGCGGCGTGGATGCGGAAGAAGCGCAGGATGCGCAAATAATCTTCAGTGATGCGCTGGTCGGGATCGCCGATGAAGCGCACGCGGCGCGCTTTGGCATCCGCGATGCCGCCGACATGGTCGTAGACGACGCCGCGCGCATCGACCGACAGGCCGTTCATGGTGAAGTCGCGCCGCTCGGCGTCCTTGACCCAGTCGCGGCCGAACGCGACCTTGGCCTTGCGGCCGAAGGTTTCGGTGTCCTCGCGCAGGGTCGTGACTTCATAGGGGTGGCTGTCGATCACCAGCGTGACGGTGCCGTGGTCGATGCCGGTCGGCACGCTCTTGATGCCGGCGGCCTTGGCGCGCCGGATCACCTCCTCCGGCCGCGCGGTGGTCGCGATGTCGATGTCGCCGGGCTGAAGACCGAGCAGCGCGTTGCGTACGGCGCCGCCGACCACGCGCGCTTCCTCGCCGTCGACGTTGAGCAATTGCAGGACGCGCGCGGTCCCGCCTGCGGTCAGCCAGGGCGCATCGGCAAGAATCGGGGCAAGTATCGGCTCCGCGCTCATCGTGCGGCCCCTATTTTTCCACGCCCGGCACCAGCCGGCCGTTCTCGATATGGGCGGGAACGTAAGTCGAATCCGGAGCGGCGCCGGAGAAGTGCGCAAGTCCGATCAGGCCCGCAATGACCAGCACGATCGCCGCCAGCGCAAGACGCGCGACGACCGCGACCGGCCAGGAGGAACGCGCGAACAGGCCGGACCGCGTCGCGGCCAGGAACAATGCGTAGACGGCAAAGGGAATGAGGAAGATTCCGATCTCGGTCAGAACCGGCCGGATCATGATGAATAGATCCGCTCATACAGCACACGCAGCATGCCGGCCGTCGCACCCCAGATGTAGCGTTCCGCGAACGGCATCGCGTAGTAGAACCGCTCCATGCCGCGGAATTCCTTGCTGTGCACCTGGTGGTTCACTGGGTTCATCAGGAAGGATAGCGGCACCTCGAACGCATCATCAACCTCGGAATGGTTGATGGTGAGCTCGAAGCCGGGCCTGACCCTGGCGACCGTCGGCAGGATGCGGAAGCCGAAGGCGGTGCCGTAGAGATCGAGATAACCGATCGGCTCGACGAAGTCTCTGGACAGCCCGACCTCCTCCTCGGCCTCGCGCAGCGCCGCGTCCAGCGGCGAGGAATCGGTGGCGTCGATCTTGCCGCCGGGGAAAGCGATCTGGCCGGCATGGTCGTTGAGATGCGCCGAGCGCTGCGTCAGCAAGATGGTCGGCTCGGGATGATCGACCACCGCGATCAGGACCGCCGCGGGGCGCACCGGCTGCTCGCGCGCGACGATCTCGAGCATCTTGTCGGTGCCGGGATCGCCCGAGGCGGGAATGATGTTCGGATCGTAGAGGCCGAGCGGAACGTCGAAGCCGAGCTTCGCCCTGGAGCGGGCGAAGAAATCCGCCGCGCCGGCGGCGACAGGATCGCTCTTCAAGATAGGCTTGTTCAAAGCGCGGCCCTCACCTGCTCCGCATCGGCCATGGCGAAGAATTCGCCAGCCGATTCGACGCCGAACATCGGCTGGGC
>NZ_AJQF01000184.1:0-8177 GCF_000261705.1 Bradyrhizobium genomosp. III
CCATCGACCATCCGCTCCTCGCCCATGTCAACCAGATCGTAATAGAGCGCCCTTGTGACCTTGGCCCAGAGCTCGGCGCGAACGTGCAGATACGGCGTCAGCCCGCCGTCCCTGGCCTGCTCGAAACGCAGCCGGTGCGTGGCATCGCAGGTGACCCAGTCGTCGACATTGGTGCGGAAGCGCAGCACGCGATGGTTGCCCTCGCCGTCCTTCTGCATCTCGACCGCCATGAAGGGCGCGTCGTCGACCCGGATGCCGACCTTCTCCACCGGCGTGACCAGGAAATGCTTGTCGCCCTCGCGCTTGAGGATGGTCGAGAACAGCCGCACCAGAGCGGGGCGCCCGATTGGCGTCCCCAAGTAGAACCAAGTACCATCGGAGGCGATTCGGATGTCGAGATCGCCGCAAAACGGCGGATTCCACAGATGCATCGGAGGCATCCCCCTCTTGGCGCCTTCGGCATTGGCAGCACTTTTGGCGGCGGCAGTCAGCCCCTCAAGACCGCGATCGGCGCTCTGCCCTTGGTTCGCCATGGTTTGCCCTGACTTTGTCCTTTGGCACGATTGGTGCAAGTCTGACTTGTACGTCTACGTTGTAATCGGGTGCACGGTTCCACCCCGGATTAGTCCGGTGGGGGAGGTCGCCACTTCGTGATGCCGTACATAACCCGAAGCCGATAAGGTGGGGATAGGTTAATTCAACGAATACATGGCCTTCCTGCAAGTCTAGCATAGGCCCATGAGTTGACGTGATGATCTGACGTGATGATCCGTGACGTGGTGACGTGACGGCGCAAGCAAGCCGCGTGGCAGGCTGAAGGAGCTAAACGGATGGCGGAGAGTGTCGAGAAACTCGAGGACGGGATCGTTCGTTCGGCCGAGCAGGTGTCGAGCCAGATTCGCGCGGCGAAGGATGCGATCGCGTCCGTCATCTTCGGCCAGGATCGCGTGATCGAGAACACGCTGGTCACCATCCTCTCCGGCGGCCATGCGCTGCTGATCGGCGTGCCCGGCCTTGCCAAGACCAAGCTGGTCGAGACGCTCGGCGTGACGCTCGGTCTCGATGCCAAGCGCATCCAGTTCACGCCCGATCTGATGCCGTCGGACATTCTCGGCGCCGAGGTGCTGGATGAGAGCACCGCGGGGAGGCGCGCCTTCCGCTTCATCGCAGGTCCGGTGTTCGCGCAGCTCTTGATGGCGGACGAGATCAACCGCGCCAGCCCGCGCACGCAATCGGCGCTGCTGCAGGCGATGCAGGAGCAGCACATCACCGTGGCCGGCGCGCGCCACGATCTGCCGAAGCCTTTCCACGTGCTCGCGACGCAAAACCCGCTGGAGCAGGAAGGCACCTATCCGCTGCCCGAAGCGCAGCTCGACCGTTTCCTGATGGAGATCGACGTCGACTATCCCGATCGCGACGCCGAACGCCGCATCCTGTTCGAGACCACCGGCGCCGAGGAGACGCTGGCGAGGGGTTCGATGACCGCGGACGCGCTGATCACGGCGCAGCGGCTGATCCGGCGCCTGCCGGTCGGCGATTCCGTCGTCGAGGCGATCCTGTCGCTGGTGCGCTCGGCCCGTCCCGGTCCGGACGCCGGCGAAGCCGGCAAGTTCATCGCCTGGGGCCCCGGCCCGCGCGCCAGCCAATCCTTGATGCTGGCCGTGCGCGCGCGCGCGCTGATCGACGGACGCCTGGCGCCGTCGGTCGACGACGTGCTCGACCTCGCCGAGCCCGTGCTGAAGCACCGCATGGCGCTGACGTTCCAGGCGCGCGCCGAGGGCCGCACGATTCCGGACGTGATCCGGCAATTGAAGACACGGATCGGTTGATGGTAGCGGAGAACGGGCACACAGCGAAGGAGATCATCGCGATCCGACGTGCCGATGGCGAAAGCCGCACGCTCGCAGCTTCCTTGCCGCGCCTGGTGCTCGAGGCCCGCCGTATAGCCGCCAACGTCATCCACGGCCTGCACGGCCGCCGCCGCGCCGGCTCCGGCGAGAATTTCTGGCAATACCGACGCTTCGTCTCCGGCGAGCCGGCGCAGAACGTCGACTGGCGCCGCTCGGCGCGCGACGACCATCTCTATGTCCGCGAGCTCGAATGGGAAGCCTCGCACACGGTATGGATCTGGCCGGACCGCTCGCCGTCGATGGCGTTCGCCTCGAAGACCGCGCGCGAGTCCAAGCTCGAGCGCACGCTGATCGTCGCCTTCGCGCTGGCCGAACTGCTGGTGTCCGGCGGCGAGCGCGTCGGCATTCCCGGCCTGATGGCGCCGACCGCGAGCCGCAGCGTGATCGACAAGATGGCGCAGGCGATGCTGCATGACGATGCCGACCGCCTCAGCCTGCCGCCGTCCTTTGTGCCGGCGGCGCTGGCCGAGATCATCGTGCTGTCGGATTTCTGGTCGCCGATCGCGGAGATCAAGACGACGCTCACGGGCCTCTCCGGCTCCGGCGCGCATGGCGCCATGGTGCAAATCGTCGATCCCGCCGAAGAATCGTTCCCCTATTCCGGCCGCGTCGAGTTCGTCGAGCCGGAAGGCTTCGGCGTGATCACCGCCGGCCGCGCCGAGAGCTGGGCGCAGGATTACACCGCGCGGCTCGCGCTGCACCGCGACCAGATCCGCGCCGAGACCAATAAGCTGGACTGGCTGTTCACCACGCACGCCACCGACCGCTCCGCCGCCGAACTGCTGCTGTTCCTGCATGCCGGCATGCAGGTGAGCAAGTCGGGCGCCCGCACCACGACGATCAAGGTGGGGCCGGCCGCATGATGGGACTGCCGCTCGCCTTCACCGAACCGCTGCTCCTGATCGGCCTCGTCAGCCTGCCCGTGCTGTGGTGGCTCTTACGCGTGATGCCGCCGCGGCCGCGCCGCATCGAGTTTCCGCCGACGCGCCTGCTGTTCGACATCGCGCCGCGGGAGGAGACGCCCTCGCGGACGCCGTGGTGGCTGACCGCGTTGCGTCTCCTCGCTGCGGCTCTCGTCATTTTCGCGGCCGCCGGCCCGATCTGGAATCCGCAAACAGGCGCAGCCGACAGCAAGGCGCCGCTGATGATCATGCTCGACGACGGCTGGAGCGCCGCGTCGCACTGGGACGTCAGGATCAGGGCCGCCGACGAGCTGATCGCCAATGCCGAAAACGACCGCCGCGCCATCGCGCTGGTGCCGCTATCCGAGCCGAACCGCGACATCACCCTGATGCCGGCGGGCGCGGCGCGCGTCGCGCTGCGGCAGCTCGCGCCAAAGCCCTATTCGATCGACCGCGTCGAGACGCTGGCCGCGGTCGACCGCTTCCTGAAAGCCACCGGCGACTGCGAGATCGCCTGGCTGTCCGACGGCGTCGACACCGGCCGCGGCGAGGACTTCGTCGCTGGCCTCGGCAAGACCATCGGCGATCGCAGCCTGATCGTGTTCGAAGGCGGCACCTCCTCGCCGCTGGCGCTGGTCGCGGCCGAGAACGCCGCGGCGAAGATGACGGTGAAGGTGCTGCGCACCGACAGCGGCATCGCCATGGGCACCGTGCGCGCGCTGGACCAGAAGGCCTCGCCGATCGGAGAGGCCCGCTATACGTTCGGTCCGCAGGACAAGGAGACCGACGCGGCGTTCGATCTGCCGGTCGAGCTGCGCAACGACATCACGCGGCTCGAGATCTCGGGCGAGCGCTCCGCCGGCGCGGTGCAGCTGCTCGACAAGCGCTGGCGCCGCCGCGCCATCGGCATCGTCTCGGGTGCGACCAGCGAGACCGCGCAGCCGCTGCTGGCGCCGACCTTCTATCTCACCCGCGCGCTGGCGCCGTTCGCCGACGTCAGGCTCGCCGACAAGGGCTCGCCACAGCAGGGCATCACACAATTCTTGGACCAGAAACTGCCGATGATCATCCTCGCCGATGTCGGCACCATCGCGCCGGAGCTGCGCGAGCGCCTCAATGCCTGGGTCGACCAGGGCGGCGTGCTGGTGCGCTTCGCCGGCCCCCGGCTGGCGCAGGCCGAGGACGATCTCGTGCCGGTCAAGCTGCGCAAGGGCGGCCGCACGCTCGGCGGCAGCCTGACCTGGGAGAAGCCGCAGCATCTTGCGACCTTCGCGGCCGACGGCCCGTTTGCCGGCGTCGCTGTCCCCAAGGATGTCACCGTGAGCCGCCAGGTGCTGGCCGAGCCCGATGCCGTGCTCGCCACCAAGAGCTGGGCCTCGCTGGAAGACGGCACGCCGCTGGTCACCGGCGAGCATCGCGGCAAGGGCCTCGTCAGCCTGTTCCACGTCAGCGCCGACATGCGCTGGTCGGATCTGCCGATGTCGGGCACCTTCGTCGAAATGCTCCGGCGGGTCGTCGACATGTCGGGCTACACGTCAAAGCCAGGCCCAGGCGTTGCCAGCGAAGCGACCATCGAGACGGTGGCGCCGCTGCACATTCTCGACGGTTTTGGCGCGTTCGGCCCGCCGCCGGCGACCGCAAAGCCGCTGCCCGCGGATTACCGCGACCGCGCCACGTCAGATCATCCTCCGGGCTTCTATGGCCCGGCCGAAGGACCGCTTGCCGTGAACACACTTGCCAGCGCCGACCGCATCGCCGCGCTCAACACCGCGAGCCTGCGCGCCCGGCACGCCACCTACACCAATGCCGAGCCGCGGGACCTGCGCGGCTGGCTGCTGTCGACGGCGCTCGCGCTGTTCCTGATCGACGCCATCATCGTCGCGGTGCTCGGCGGCGGGATCGCCGCGCTGCTGCGCCGCCGCGCAGCGCCCGCAATGATCGTGCTTGGCCTGCTGTTCGCCTCGCTCTCGCCCGCGCCGTCACGCGCCGACAGCGCCGCGGACGATTTCGCGATGAAGGCGACGTCGCAGACCCGCCTCGCCTATGTCGTCACAGGCAATGCCGACGTCGATTCCATCGTCAGGGCCGGCATGTCCGGACTGACGCTGTTCCTGGCGCAGCGCACCGCGCTCGAGGCCGGCGATCCCGTCGGCATCGACCCCGCGCGCGACGAACTCGCCTTCTTCCCGCTGATCTACTGGCCGATCGTGCCGGGCGCGCCCAAGCCGCCGCAGGACGCCATCAACAAGATCGACGCCTACATGAAGCAGGGCGGCACCGTGCTGTTCGACACCCGCGACGCGATCGAAGCGCCGCCGGGCGCCAACGGCGCCGCGCAGACCCCGGGCATGCAAACGCTGCGCGAGATCCTGTCGTCGCTCGACGTGCCCGAGCTCGAGCCGGTGCCGCGCGAGCACGTGCTGACCAAGACCTTCTACCTGCTGCGCGACTTCCCCGGTCGCTTCGTCACCGGCCAGACCTGGGTCGAGACCCTGCCGCGCGACGAGGACGAGGACAGCGCGCAGCGGCCGGCGCGCGGTGGCGACGGCGTCTCGCCGATCATCATCACCTCGAACGATCTTGCCGGCGCCTGGGCGGTGCGGCCCGACGGCCAGGCCATGCTGCCGGTGACCGGCGGCGACACTCGCCAGCGCGAATTCGCCTACCGCGCCGGCGCCAACATCGTGATGTACACGCTGACCGGCAATTACAAGGCCGACCAGGTGCACGCACCGGCCCTGATCGAACGGCTGGGGCAATAGGATTGAGATGAATTACGGCATCGCATTCACGCCGCTTGTCCCCGCGATCGTGCTGTGGATCGCGCTCGCCGCGATCGTCGTCATCGCGATCGTGCTGCTGGTCGCGCGCGCGCGCGGCGCCGCCGTGCGCGTGGCCGCGCTGGCGCTGTTCCTGCTCGCGCTCGCCAATCCCTCCTTCACCCGCGAGGACCGTGATCCCCTCACCTCGGTCGCGGCTGTCGTCGTCGACAAGAGCCCGAGCCAGAATTTCGGCAACCGCAATCGGGAGGCTGCGCAAGCGCAGGAAGCGCTGGTCGACAGCCTGAAGAAGGTCAAGGGGCTCGAAGTCCGTGTCGTCGAGGCCGGACAGGCCGACGGCGAGACCGACGGCACCAAGCTGTTCGGCGCCCTCGCCTCGGTCTTGTCGGACGTGCCGGTCGACCGGGTCGCCGGCGCGTTCCTGATCACCGACGGCCGCGTCCACGACATTCCGGCCAGCGCCACGGCGCTCGGCTTCCAGGCGCCGGTGCATGCGCTGATCACCGGCCAGAAGGACGAGCGCGACCGCCGCATCGCGATCACCGCGGCGCCGCGCTTTGGCATCGTCGGCCAGACCCAGACCATCAGCTACCGCCTCGACGACCAGGGCGTCACGGGCGAGCGCGCCAAGGTCACGATCCGCAGGGACGGCGAGGTCATCAACGAGCGCACGCTCTCGAGCGGCCAGGCCGCGAGCGTCGACGTCGACATCAAGCATGCCGGCCCGAACATCGTCGAGATCGAGGCCTCGCCGCTCGAGAGAGAGCTGACGCCGGTGAACAACCGCGCCGTCGTCGCCATCGACGGCGTGCGCGACAAGCTGCGCGTGCTGCTGGTCTCGGGCGAGCCGCATTCGGGCGAGCGGACCTGGCGCAATCTGCTCAAGTCCGACGCCAGCGTCGACCTCGTGCATTTCACCATTCTGCGTCCGCCGGAGAAGCAGGACGGCACGCCGATCAACGAATTGTCGCTGATCGCGTTTCCGACCCGCGAGCTGTTCCAGCAGAAGATCAACGAATTCCAGCTGATCATCTTCGATCGCTACGCCCGCCAGGGCGTGCTGCCGATCGCCTATTTCGACAACATCGCGCGCTATGTGCGCGGCGGCGGCGCGGTGCTGGTCTCGGCCGGCCCCGACTACGCCTCCAACACCAGCATCTGGCGCACGCCGCTGGATTCGGTGCTGCCGGCCGAGCCGGTCGGCGTGACGGAAAAACCGTTCTATGCGCATCTGTCCGACATCGGCAAACGCCACCCCGTCACGCGCGCCCTGGAGGGCTCCGCCAGCGAGCCGCCGCGCTGGAGCCGTTTCTTCCGCACCGTCGACACCCGCAATTCCGTCAACCCGCCGGTGATGACGGGGGCCGACGGCAAGCCGCTTCTGTTCCTGTCGCGCTTCGGCGAGGGCCGCGTCGCGCTTCTGCTTTCCGACCACATCTGGCTGTGGGCGCGCGGCTATGAGGGCGGCGGCCCGCATCTGGACCTGCTCAGGCGGATGTCGCACTGGCTGATGAAGCAGCCGGACCTCGACGAGGAGGCGCTGCGTCTGCAGGTGCAGGGCAAGAACCTCGTCGTGGTGCGTCAGACCATGGCCGACAGCGTCCAGCCGGTGAGCGTAACCTCGCCGTCCGGCGCGTCGCAGGATCTGACGCTGAGCCCCGGCGATCCCGGCGAATGGCGCGCCAGCCTTCCCGCGAGCGAGCTCGGCCTGTGGCAGGCTACCGACGGCACGCTGAAGGCGTTGATCAATGTCGGCCCGACCAATCCGAAGGAGTTTTCGGAAGTCACCTCCACCGTCGATACATTGAGGCCGCTGACGCAGGCGACCGGCGGCAACGCCGTGCGCGTGGCGAGCGGCGCCGACGTCGAGCTGCCGCGCATCCTGCCGGTGCGCTCGGCCAGCGTCTTTGCCGGCGACGGCTGGATGGGGGTGCGGATGCGCGACGCCAGCGTCGTCAAGGGCGTCGGCGTGCTGCCGATCTTCGCCGGCCTGATCGGCCTGCTGCTGCTGCTCGGCGCGTTTGCGGCGACCTGGGTCCGCGAGGGGCGTTGATCCAATCGGCTACGGTTCACCTCCCCCCGACGGGGAGAGGTGTTTCGAGTTCTGGGTGCGCACCATTCAACCAAAGCTCATCCCACTCTAGTTGCCCGAACGACACATCGCGCGGCCACCCGCGCGAGATCGCCCGACCGCCGTTGACATAAGCTGACCGTTCCTGCGATGTTACATTATAACATCGCGACGTCAGGGATTGGCGCCTCGCGACGTGGGGGTGGCGTTTCCGGATGAAGTGGTTTCGGTCGAATATCAGGCACGGCGCCCGGCTCGCGTTGTTCGCGATGCTGGTGCAGTTCGCGCTGACGTTCGGGCACAGCCACTGGTTCGCGCAGGCCGCGCCGCTCACCCAATCCTCGCTCCAGCAGACCGACGGCGCCAACGGCGTTGCTGCGGTCGACCGCGCCGCGGTCCAGAAGCAATCGCCCGCCGCTCCCGACCGCGAGCATCAAGGCGAGGACAATTGCGCGATCTGCGCCGTCGTCGCGATGGCGGGCACCGTCATATCGGCGACGCCGCCGGTGCTGCT
>NZ_AJQF01000185.1:0-9044 GCF_000261705.1 Bradyrhizobium genomosp. III
GCTCCACCGCACCACTGATGCCGAATTTCTCCATCTGAAATCGGCCGGCACGGCGTTCCAACCGCGCGCCCCTCCCGCGTCCTGACTCTCAACATCGCTTGATCACGCCCGGGCTCGCCGCGCATCGGCAAATGCCCGGGAGACGTTGAAGTCGAATTCCGTCGCGCCGCGACGGCAGGCCGCCTCCGATCAGCACACAATCATGCGGACGGCGCCTGACTGGAATCAGGACCATGCCATTCAAATTGCGACGCGCGCAGCGTCTTGGCGGAGCGAGCCTGCTCCTGCTCGGCGCCGCCGCCACGCCCGCTTTCGCCCAAACGCCTGCGCAAGACAAATCGTCGACCGAGATCCCCGCCGTCACCGTGACGGCGCCGAGCCCTATCGTGCGCAGAGCGGTGGTGCCGTCGCGCAACCCCGGCCGCGGCACGCGGACCGCGCGGGTGCGCAGCCGCCAACAAGCGGCGGAAGCAGAGCCGGCAGCCGCCGTGCCCGCCGCGCCTCAGCAGGGCGTGCTGCCTATTGTGACCAACCAGTTCGCGACGGTCACGGTGGTGCCGAACGAGGAGATCCGCCGCGAGGGCGGCGGCCAGCTCGGCGATCTGCTGTTCTCCAAGCCGGGCATCACCGGCTCGAGCTTCGCGCCCGGCGCCTCCAGCCGGCCGATCATCCGGGGTCTCGACGTCAACCGCGTCGGCATCGTCGAGAACGGCACCAATTCGAGCGGTGCGTCCGATCTCGGCGAGGATCATTTCGTCCCGATCGATCCGCTGGCGACCAACCAGATCGAAGTGGTGCGCGGGCCTGCCGCGTTGCGCTACGGCTCCACCTCGATCGGCGGCGTCGTCAGCGCCACCAACAACCGGATTCCGGATGCGGTGCCGAACTGCGCGCCGTCATTCCAGGCTTACGGCCTGCCGACCAAGGCGCCGCTAGCGAGCGCAGCGACATCGCCTTGCGTCACCGCCGAGACCCGTACCGCGTTCTCTTCGGTCGACCGTGGCGTGGAAAGCGGCGTACTGCTCGACACCGGCGGCGGCAATTTTGCGTTCCACGCCGACGCCTATGGCCGCACGACCTCGGACTATTCGATTCCGGGCTATCCCTATCTGAACGATCAATCGCGCCCCGTGAACGGCCGTCAGCCCAACTCGGCGACGCGCTCGGACGGCGCCTCGATCGGCGGCTCCTACTTCTTCCAGGGCGGCTATATCGGCGCATCGATCACGCAAAACGATTCGCTCTACCACATCCCCGGCATCGACGGCGCCGACCACCGCACGCGGATCGACGGCCACCAGACCAAGATCAACGTCAAGGGCGAGTACCATCCCGACGCCGTCGCGATCGACGCCGTCCGCTTCTGGGCCGGCGCGACCGACTACCGCCACAACGAGATCGGCCTTGCCGATCCCGCCGACCTCAACAGCGACGGCATCAGGCAGACCTTCACCAACAAGGAGCAGGAAATCCGCACCGAGGTGCAGCTGATGCCGTTCAATGCGCGCTTCGCCGAAGTGACGACGGCGCTGGGCTTCCAGGTCGGGCATCAGGAATTGAGCGCGCCGAGCCCGGACAATCCCGGCACGCTGTTCAACGGCCTGTGGGACCCTAACAACAGCACGCGCGTCGCCGGCTACGCCTTCAACGAGTTCAAGTTCACGGAGGCGACGCGGGCGCAGATCGCCGGCCGCATCGAGCATGTCGAGCTGCACGGCACGACGCCGGACTTCCCGGCCGATTATTTGCCCGACGGCACGCCGCAGGCGGCGATCGCGCGCAATCCGTCCTTCACGCCCAAGAGCGGCAGCATCGGCCTGCTGCAGGATCTGCCGGGCGGCATGGTCGGCAGCATCACCGCGCAATATGTCGAGCGCGCGCCGAAGGCGGCCGAGCTGTTCTCGCGCGGCGGCCATGACGCGACCGCGACCTTCGACATCGGCAATCCCAACCTCACCATCGAGACCGCGAAATCGGTCGAGCTCGGCGTGCGCAGGGCGACGGGGCCGTTCCGCTTCGAGGCAACCGTTTACTACACGCATTTCGACAATTTCATCTATCGCCGCCTCACCGGCGTGTCCTGCGATGACGACTTTGCCTCCTGCGGCACGCCGGGCGCCGAGCTGAACCAGGCGGTCTACTCGCAGCGCAATGCCAATTTCCGCGGCGGCGAATTCCAGTCGCAGCTCGACGTCGGCGCGTTCCAGGGTGGCATCTGGGGTATCGAGAATCAGCTCGACTTCGTCCGCGCCACCTTCAGCGACGGCACCAACGTGCCGCGCATTCCCCCCATGCGAATGGGCGGCGGCGTATTTTGGCGCGACGACAACTGGCTGATGCGCGTCAACCTGTTACACGCCTTCGCGCAGAACAACGTCGCATTGATCGCGGAGACGCCGACGGCGGGCTACAATCTGTTGAAGGCCGAGGTCAGCTACAAGACCAAGCTCGACCGCAACTGGTTCGGCGCGCGCGAGATGATGGCCGGCATCGTCGGCAACAATCTCCTCAACGAGAACATCCGCAACTCGGTGTCCTATACCAAGGACGAGGTGCTGATGCCCGGCATCGGCGTGCGCGCATTCGCGAACTTCAAGTTCTGATCTTGGGTGCGTCGGGGCCAGGGGGCCCCGGCACACCGGCTTTCTCACCCCGTCATTGCGGAGCCGCTGTCGTCTCGTAGTGCACAGAGTGGTAGCCTGAACTACTTCCGCGCCTTGCTCCAGTCCGGGCCGACCGGGCCCGACACGCCTTCGAAGGCGCCGTGGACGAGCTCGAACACCAGGATGCGGGCGGCGTCGACCGGGCCGGGCATGGTGACGCGGCCCTTCGGGACCGGCTTGAATCCGACGCGGCTGTAATAGGGCTCGTCGCCGACCAGCAGCACGAGGCGGTGACCTTTCGCCTTCGCATCCTTTAGCGCGCGCTCCATCAGCAGACGGCCGACACCGCGGCCGCGGAATGGCGGCTCGACCGTCAGCGGGCCGAGCAGCAGCGCCGGCGTCTCGCCGACCAGGACCGGCAATTGCCTGACCGAGCCGACCAGCAGCGTGCCGATGCGCGCGGTGAAGGACAATTCGAGCAGATGGTCGACGTGCTCGCGGATCCTGTAGGCGCTGAGCACGAAGCGGCCGGGACCGAAGGTGCGTTCGTGCAGCCGCTCGATCGATTGGGCATCGCCAGCGGCCTCGGGGAGGATGGTCAGTGAGAGATCGGTCATGTTAATCGCGGGATAGCACCTGAACGCAGCGCGGTCCATCGGGCAACAAGGCGCTCAGCTCCTTTTCAAGGTCGACGGGAGAGGTGTTCTGAAACCCTCGGCTTGCATTCGTTCAACTCCAACTCCTGACGCACTCGCACAGGCCGTCCTCAGCGCCACGTCGCAACCATTGGCCGGCCGTCCAGCACTTCGGCGATCCGCAGCCGCGTCCCTCGCGTGGTGCCGTCGGGCAGCGCCGTGACCGCGAAGAACCCGCATTCGACGATCTCGCGGTTGGCCTCGGGCAGGCGGTCCTGCCTGAACTGCCTGACGACGTAGACCGCGACGTGGTCGCGGCGGGAAACGTGGCTGTTGAGGAAGATGCCATGCAGCACGGCCTCGCCAGTGAGGTCGATATCGCCCTCCTCCTTGAGCTCGCGCCGCATCGCCTGCTCCATGGTCTCGCCGTGGTCGACGCCGCCGCCGGGCAGGTACCAGCCGCTGACGTAGCTGTGCCTGACCAGAAACACCCGATTCTCGGCATCCAGCACCACGGCGCGGACGCCGAGCGTCATACCGCGAACGATGAGGAAATAGGCGTGGAAGACTCGCCGCAGCAGCGGCTCGAATTTTCGTCGAATACGGTCCAGACGATCTCCCATCAGGCTTCCTTGAGGCCGCTGTCCCGGCCCCGCTTGCACAGTCCCCGCGACCTTGCCATTACAACGGAGCAATAGCGAGGCAATCGCACGCCATGACTCCCAACACGCTGGCCCCCTTCACGCTCGCCCATCTGTCCGATCCGCATCTAGCGCCCTTGCCGAAACCGCGGCTGATCGAGCTCGCCGGCAAGCGCGTGCTCGGCTACGTCAACTGGACGCGCAACCGCCACAAGTACCAGCGTCGCGAGGTGCTCGATGCGCTGGTCGCCGACATGAAGGCGCAGGCGCCCGACCACATCGCGGTGACGGGCGATCTCGTCAACCTCGCGCTGGAAGCCGAGTTCGCCCCTGCCCGCGCCTGGCTCGAGGGCGTCGGCCCGCCCGACCGCGTCACCACGATTCCCGGCAATCACGACGCCTATGTCCGCGCCACGTCGCATCGTTTCGGCGAGACGTTTGCGCCGTATCTCGCCGGCGACGACGGCGGCATGGGCTTTCCATCCGTGCGCCGGCGCGGGCCGCTCGCGCTGATCAGCCTGTCCACGGCGGTGCCGACCCTGCCGCTGATGGCGACGGGTACGCTCGGGCGCGATCAACTCGACTCTCTTGCAGCAATGCTCGAACGGCTCGCGGCCGAGGACGTCTTCCGCGTGCTCCTGGTGCACCATCCCTTGAAGTCCGATGCACGGCAGAAGCGGATGACAGATTCGGCCGCGCTGCTGGCGCTGCTCAAGCGCCACGGCGTCGAACTGATCCTGCACGGGCACGACCACATTCATTCGACGATGTGGTTCGAGGGTCCCAACGGCAACATTCCCGCGCTCGGCGTGCCCTCGGCCTCCGCGCTCGCGCACGGGCGCTACCCGGCGGCGGCCTATAATCTTTTCAGAATCGAGAAGGACAATGCCGGCTGGCGCTGCGAGCAAACGGTGCGGAGCCTCGGGGCGGGATTTCAGATGGGGCAGATCAAGCATGTGAGGCTGATCTAGTTCGATGTCATTCCGGGGCGCGCTATGCGCGAGCCCGGAATCCATCGAGCCGCAGAATTGGTGGATGAATGGATTCCGGGCTCGCGCCTTTGGCGCGCCCCGGAATGACGGCGGAGAATACCTCACCAGCTCCGCAAGGCCGCCAGCACGGCGAGGCCGAACAAGGTGGCGGCGCCGAGCACGAAGCCGAACACGAACGGCCACAGGCGCGAGCGGCGCGGCGGAGGCGCGACCGCGGGCTTCGGTTCGGGCGGGACCACCATCGCATGCTCGCGCTCGACCATGCGGCGCGCGACATAGTCGGTGACGGCCTCGACGATCACAGTGGTATCGTGCGATTCGGCGAGCACGATGCGGCCAAAGCGTGTGTCCTGAACGAAGCGGTACATCCGCTTGTCGCGCCCCATCACGATGTGGGCGACGACGTCGATCCAGAGTCTGGGCGTATCGCCCTGGCTGATGCCGCGGTCGAACAGATCGATCCTGTCAGGCACCTGCGCGAACAGGGGATCGAGCGCGTCGTTGAGGATCTCGAGCCGCGCCACCTCGGCGTCCCGGAGATCGACGACGACGCCCGTTCGGTCGGCGGCCTCGATCCGCGCGCGCAGCAGCGCATCGCGCAGCCGCACCGGGCGCGGCTGGCCGGGATGGGTCCCGCTGGTCTCGGGCTCTGACATGGTCGGCCTCGTCCTCGACTTTCCTCCATTAACCTATCAGCAACCTTGAGGCCCGCAAAGGGTCCATAATTCCAGATACTTACGGCGCCCACAGGCGATTGACCTGTGCCAAAAACAGACGATCCCACCCAGGCAGAGCCTGGATGGGACCATCCGTCCTTGGACGTCTTCTTAATTCAGGTCGGCAGCCAAGCCCTTAGGCCGAGACGCGCGACGGCTCTTCCACGATGGAGAAGCGGACGCCGGCCTTGTGGCGGTTCTCTTCCGAGACCGTGCGCCAGGCGTCCTCGGCCTCCTTGCGGGTCTTGAACGGACCCTGCACCTGGGCCGAGCCTTCCACGAGCTTGTGGAAGTTCATCGAACCGAACTCGCCGCCGATCACCCAGAAATTGCTGCCTTTGGTCATTGTCAGTCTCCTGTCCAATAGCGTGCTGCGTTAGCCGAACTGGTTCATCGTGTTGTGGACGCCGCCCGCCTTCAGGGCAGCCTCGCCGGCGAAGTATTCCTTGTGGTCGTCGCCGATGTCGGAGCCGGCCATGTTCTGATGCTTGGCGCAGGCGATGCCCTGACGGATCTCCTGGCGCTGGACGTTCTTGACGTAGCCGAGCATGCCCTGGTCGCCGAAATATTCCTTCGCCAGATTGTCGGTCGAGAGCGCCGCCGTGTGATAGGTCGGCAACGTGATCAGGTGATGGAAGATGCCGGCGCGCTTGGCCGAATCCGCCTGGAAGGTACGGATGCGCTCGTCGGCTTCCTTCGCCAGCGGCGTATCGTCGTATTCCGGCTTCATCAGCTCGGCACGGTTGTACTTGCTGACGTCCTTGCCGGCTTCCTTCATCGCGTCGTAGACCTGCCAACGGAAGTTCAGCGTCCAGTTGAAGGACGGCGAGTTGTTGTAGGCCAGCTTCGCGTTCGGAATGACCTTGCGGATGCGATCGACCATCTTGGCGATCTGCTCGATATGCGGCTTCTCGGTCTCGATCCAGAGCAGGTCCGCGCCGTTCTGCAGCGAGGTGATGCTGTCTAGCACGCAGCGGTCTTCGCCGGTACCCGGGCGGAACTGATACAGATTGGAGGGCAGCCGCTTCGGACGCATCATCTTGCCGTTGCGGTTGATGATGACGTCGCCATTGCGGGCGTTCTCCGCGGTGATTTCCTCGCAATCGAGGAAGCTGTTGTACTGGTCGCCGATGTCACCGGGCTTGTGGCTGACGGCGATCTGCTGCGTCAGGCCGGCGCCGAGCGAGTCGGTGCGGGTCACGATGACACCGTCTTCGACGCCGAGCTCGAGGAAGGCGTGGCGGCAGGCGCGGATCTTCGCGATGAACACTTCGTGCGGCACGGTGACCTTGCCGTCCTGGTGGCCGCACTGCTTCTCGTCCGAGACCTGGTTCTCGATCTGCAGCGCGCAGGCGCCCGCTTCGATCATCTTCTTGGCGAGCAGATAGGTCGCCTCGGCGTTACCGAAGCCGGCGTCGATGTCGGCGATGACGGGCACGACGTGGGTCTGGAAGCCGTCGATCTTCGCGATCAGCTCCTTCTCGCGGGTCTTGTCGCCTTCCTTGCGCGCCTTGTCGAGGAGGCGGAAGATGTCGTTGAGCTCACGCGAGTCCGCTTGGCGCAGGAAGGTGTAGAGCTCTTCGATCAGCGCCGGCACCGAGGTCTTCTCGTGCATGGACTGGTCGGGCAGCGGGCCGAACTCGGAGCGCAGCGCCGCGATCATCCACCCCGAGAGGTACAGATAGGTGCGATCGGTTTTGCCGCCGAAATGCTTCTTGACCGAGATCAGCTTCTGCTGGGCGATGAAGCCGTGCCAGCAGCCCAGCGACTGGGTGTACTTGGTGGGGTCGTTGTCATAAGCGGCCATGTCGGCCCGCATCAGCGCCGCGGTGTAGCGGGCGACGTCGAGGCCGGTCCTGAAGCGATTTTGCAGGCGCATGCGTGCGACGGCCTCGGCCGACACACCGTTCCAGGTCGGCTGGGTCTCGAGGAGCGCCTGGGCCGCCTTGATCTCGTCTTGATACGAGGCCGGGCGCTGAAGCGCGTTGATGCCGCGGGGCTGGTAATTCATGTGCCTATCCTTTCGCTGACGATGACCGATGGCTGGCCATCGACATTCTTGACAATGCATTGCGAGATGCGTGTCAGGAGCTAAACGCGAAAACAGAAACTTCGTATAGATGGCTTGTTTTTTATTGGTGATGTCATGTAACATCAGAACATGTAACAGATGTTATTTTGTAAACTTTGTAAAAAATATAGGTCAGTCAAGCTGTCCTTCATGTGCACGGAGATCTGAGATATGGCCGCCGAATCCGGCAAGAAACTCTTCGTCGGCCCGCGCTTCCGAAGGATTCGGCAGCAATTGGGGCTGTCCCAGACCCAGATCGCCGAAGGCCTCGGGATCTCGCCGAGCTACGTCAACCTGATCGAGCGGAACCAGCGCCCGGTGACCGCCCAGATCCTGCTGCGGCTGGCCGAGACCTACGACCTCGATTTGCGCGACCTTGCGACCGCCGACGAGGACCGATTCTTCGCCGAGCTGAACGAGATCTTCTCCGATCCGCTATTCCGCCAGATCGACGTTCCCAAGCAGGAGCTGCGCGACCTCGCCGAACTCTGCCCCGGCGTCACCCATGCGCTGCAGCGGCTCTACGCGGCCTATACCGAGGCGCGCCAGGGCGAGACGCTGGCCGCGGCCCAGATGGCCGACCGCGACGTCGGCACGCGTTACGAGACCAATCCGGTCGAGCGCGTGCGCGAGCTGATCGAGGCCAACCGCAACTATTTTCCGGAGCTCGAGCAGGCCGCCGAAGCCTTGCGCGACGAGCTGAACGTGCCGGCCGAAGGGCTCTATGCGGCGCTGGCCGCGCGTTTGCGCGAAAAGCATTCGGTCCAGACCCGCATCATGCCTGTCGACGTGATGCGCGAGACGCTCCGGCGCTTCGACCGCCACCGCCGCCAGCTCCTGATCTCGGAGCTGGTCGACCCGCCCGGCCGCGCCTTCCAGCTGGCCTTCCAGCTGGGCCTCGGCGAATGCGCGCAGCAGTTGGAGACCATCATCGGCCGCGCCGGCCCGCTCGAGGACGCCCCGCGCCGGCTGTTCCGCATCACGCTCGGCAACTACTTCGCCGCCGCTGTCATGATGCCCTATCCGGCATTCCTCGCTGCTGCCGAGGCGCTCAACTACGACATCCACGTGCTGGCGCAGCGCTTCAATTCCGGCTTCGAGCAGGTCTGCCACCGGCTCACCACTTTGCAGCGGCCGAACGCGCGCGGCATCCCGTTCTTCCTGCTCCGCGTCGACAATGCCGGCAACGTCTCCAAGCGTTTTTCCTCCGGCACCTTCCCGTTCTCGAAATTCGGCGGCACCTGTCCGCTGTGGAACGTGCACTCGACCTTCGATACGCCCGATCGCCTGCTCAAGCAGGTGATCGAGCTGTCCGACGGCACGCGCTATTTCTCGATCGCGCAGATGGTGCGCCGCCCCGTTGCGCCGCACCCGCTGCCGCAGCCG
>NZ_AJQF01000186.1:0-17027 GCF_000261705.1 Bradyrhizobium genomosp. III
CCGTCACGCCGCGCGCCTGACCTACGCCGCCGGCGTCGACCTGGAGAAAACCGAAGGCACGCCGATCGGCGTCAACTGCCGCCTGTGCGAGCGCGAAAACTGCGCCCAGCGCGCCGAGCCGCCGATCACACGCACGCTCATCCTGGACGAGACGACGCGGCGGGTGTCGAGCTTCGCGTTCTCGAATGCGCGGGAGTTGTGAGGGGCACTCTCTCCTCCGTCATGGCCGGGCTTGACCCGGCCATCCACGCGCTTCAGCGTGCGAGGAAAGACGTGGATGCCCGGGACAAGCCCGGGCATGACGACCGAATATGCGGCCGCTGCTCGCCACTATCGCAAACAAGGCCCTACGCCAGCGTATGCACGATCACCGGCCCCGCAGCCGCGCTCGCATGGCCCGCAAGCAACGGCCCGAGATCCTTCTCGATCCAGGCGATCGCGCGCCGGTTCGCCTCCTCCGCCTGCTCGAACTTGTCGAAGATCGAGATCGCGGTCACCGTGTCGTCGCCGGCATAGACGACGTAATAGGCGCGGAAACCGTCGACGTCGCTGATGATCGGAACGGCGCCGTCCTTGATGCGGCGCGCCAGCTCTTCCGCGCTCCCGCTCTTTGCCTTGGCCTGACGGATGGCGGCATACATAACTTCCTCCTCCCGGCTATTGATGTGGGCTTTGTGCCCGAACCGGATGTTACGCCGAAGCGCCGGGCCCGGATACCCTCCTTGGTTAACCCCGCACTAATCTGCCGCAGCGATCTGCAACCACCGATTAAGCACGCCTCAACATCGGTGCCTTAGTCTTGCCCCACTCACTTTTCGCAAACAACGGTGGCCTATTCTGCCGGGCGAAGTGACATCAGGGGGTTCATCATGCGCATTGCGTTGCTGCTGACCGCAACCATTGTCGGCGCGCTCTTCGCCAATCCATCCCAAGCCGGATCGCTCGATGCCGATGCAGCGCAGTCGCTGCCGCCGGGCTTCCAGAGCTATCGCGGCTACATGTTCGACCTGTCGGAGAACTCCGACCGCAAGGATGTAGACAAGCTCACCGACAATCTGAAGAGCCAGATCGACGCGGTCGAGGCGGCCGGCCTGTCGCCGCGCGTGCTGCGCTTCTTCCGCACCGTGCCGATCATCGCCAGCGAGCTCGCCTGCCTCGACGAAGGTGCCGCCACCGCCTGCTACGGCCGCGTCGCCCCCAACGTCGAACGCCGCGTGCCGCGGACGCTGACGGTCTGGGACCACGACAAGCAGCGCTGGACCAATCCGAACGCCGTCGACCTCGCGGTCGATTCGGGCCTCGGCGTGATCATGCTGCGGCCGGACATGATGCGCTACGAAAAGGAGGCGGTGCTGCTGCACGAGCTCCTGCACGCCTATCACGCGCGGCTGTTGCCGGACGGCTACGCCAACAAGGGCGTGATCGCCTACTTCGCCCTTGCTAAGTCCAAGGACTTGCTCCCCAAGGAATCCTATGCGTTGAAGAATCCCATGGAATTCTTCGCCGTGACCGCCAGCATCTTCCTGGCCGGAAAGAGCGAATTCCACGATCCGAAGTCGCGCGAGACGCTCAAGGAGAAGATGCCGGACTATTACAAGTACCTGGTCGGCGTGTTTGGCTTCGACCCGGAGCCGGCGGCGGCAAACGGCCCGGTCGCCTCGCTGAAGTGAAGCGAACGTAGAGCTGCCTCAGCCAGATCAGCCAAAGAGCCGCGCGAAATGCGCGGCTTTTTTGTTTCGCAGGCCGGAAGCTGCGGATGACGCCCAGGCGGGAATTGCCAAGGCGGGGCCCGATCTGCATAGTTCCGCCCGCATCGAGACCCATTTTTCGAAGAGGATAGAACAACATGGCGGACGCCGACCTGGATGTCGTGATCCGGCAACTGGCCAGACAGCTGCATACGGGCCTGATGACCCGCGCCAAGGAGCGGCGGGATCGCTTCAACGGCCTGGCGGCCAAGGCCAAGGGCAAGGAGACCGGCGACCGCTTCAAGATGATGGCCAAGGCCACCATGGAGCAGGCCACCGCCGCCGCCAAGCGCCTGCAGATGTCCGCCGACAACGTCGCCGACAGCTACGCGCGGTCAATGCGGCTTGCCGCCAGCACCCCCGTGGCGGCGAAGGTCGAGAAGAAGGCGAACGAAGAGAAGCCGGCGAAGAAGGCCGCGAAGGCGAAGAAGGCCAAAGCCAAGAAGGCGAAGTAGGCGGATGAGGAGTATCCCTCCGCACAATCGGCGCCGTAGGGTGGGCAAAGCGAAGCGTGCCCACGCGTCTGTTGCCGTATTGTAGAGATCGTGGGCACGGCGCAAGGGCGCCTTTGCCCACCCTACGATTCCAGGATTCGGTGGATAGAGCCCCCTCACCGCCTCGGCACTGACACCTGCGTCGGCTCGGCGCTGGCGAGTTCGGCGAGCCTGGCGCGCGCGGCTTCTCGGGTGCGGCCGTCCTTGCCGGCGGGCAGCGCCAGCGCCGCCTCGAAATCGGCGCGCGCATCGTCGGCCTGGCCGCGGGCGAGGAACGCAAGGCCACGGTCGAGGCGGGCCTGCGCATCCGAGGGGTCGAGGCGGACCGCCGTGTTGTAGCTCAGAATCGCGCGGTCGAGATCGCCCGTGGCGGCGAGCGCGAGACCGCGCTGGTGATAGGGCGCAGCGCGCTTGGGATCATGCGCGATCGCCTCGTCATAGTCGGCGATGGCGAGTTCAAGATCGCCGTTCTGACGGCGCGCGAGCGCGCGGTCGCGATAGAGCGAGGCGCGATTGGGATTGAGGTGAATGGCCTCGTCGAAATCGGCGACTGCCCGCCTGAAGTCGCCATGGCGCAGCGCGATCCGTCCGCGCCCCTCATAGGCAAAGGCGATCAGCGAGCCGCGCAGCGGCGAGAAGCCGATCACGGCCGAGCAGATATCGGGATCGTCCTCGTCGCCGCAATTGACGACCATGTGCGTGGACAGGCCGACGAGCACGCACAGGACGATCAGCAATGGTACGGCAGCTCTGGTCATCTTCGACGGTGGCCGGCAGCGAGCCGGTCACGCATCCCCTTTCGAAGGAAGTGTCTCGCCGGGGTCTTAACACCGGCTCCGACGATCCTGTGTGCGCCAGGTCACAAAGCCGACCGCAAATTGCCGCAGGGTTCCGTATCAGCCCCAGGGGCCGCGTGAAGGACCACGCGAGGACGAGCGCCCCCATGGGCTGCGCGGGGGATAGTTCTCGTTGGCGCCAACCGACGGCGCCGGCCGCGTGCCGAGCTCGGCCGCGAGCTGCTGAAGCGCCGCGATGCGGTTCTGCGTCGAGGGATGGGTGGCGAACAGATTGTCCACGCCATGGCCCGACAGCGGATTGATGATGAACATGTGCGCGGTCGCGGGGTTTCGCTCGGCCTCATAGTTCGGCACCTGATGCGCGGCGCCCTCGATCTTCACCAGCGCGGAAGCCAGCCACATCGGCTGCCCCGCGATGCGCGCACCGAGATTGTCCGCGGCATATTCGCGGGTGCGGCTGATCGCCATCTGCACCAGCATGGCGCCGAGGGGGGCGAGGATCATCATCAGGATCGAGCCGACGATGCCGAGACCATTGTTGTTCTCGCGGTTGCCGCCGAAGAACATGCCGAACTGCGCCAGCATGGAGATCGCGCCCGCAATGGTCGCAGTGATCGTCATCAGCAGCGTGTCGTGATTCTTGATATGGGCGAGCTCGTGCGCGATCACGCCGGCGAGCTCCTCGCGGCTGAGCTGGCGCATCAGGCCTGTGGTGACGGCGACGGCGGCGTTTTGCGGGTTGCGGCCGGTCGCGAACGCGTTGGGCTGCACCTCATCCATCAGGAACACGCGCGGCATCGGCAAGCCTGCCCGGCCCGCAAGTTCCGCGACCAACCCGACCAGCTCCGGCGCGGTCGAACGATCGACCTCATGGGCACCGTACATCGAGAGCACCATGCGGTCGGAGTTCCAGTAGGTGAAGAGATTCGTTGCCGCGGCGATGACCAGCGCGATCATGGCGCCGGAGGCACCCCCGATCAGATAGCCCACGCCCATGAACAGGGCGGTGAGGCCTGCGAGCAGCATAGCGGTACGAAAATAGTTCATGGCCGTCTCCCAAGGCGGCCGCGGGCGAACCTCTGGCCGGCACCCCGGAGGTATGAATGCTGCCTGCCACCGCAAGGTTCGTGCGTCGCCCGGCCGCACATCCATTGCAGCGTCAGCCTTTCCCGTGCCGCTAAAGCTTGAGCGGGATTTGCGCAAAAACACCCGCATACGTTTAGCAACCCGGAAAGCGCAATCGCGGCTTAATTCGTGGTAACCGGGCACGCCGCGCGGTCGCGGCGCATTGACCGGTTCCGTTGGCACCCCGTCAGCAAGGTGACCGTCATGATGGACCGCTCGAGCGCCGCTTCCGTCGATCCCGCATCTGCTCCCTCCCCTCACGACGCCAAGACTGACGCCAAGATCGACGCGAGGACTGACGCGAAGGGTTTGCAGGAGGCGTTGTACGAGCAGATGTTCGCCAATGACGAGCCCGGCCCCGCGCCCGATGCGCAGACACAGCCGGAATCGCAGCGGCGCTGGCCACGTCTGAGGCGCGGCGCGAAGATCGCGATCGGACTTGCCCTCATCGCCATTTTCGGCTGGCTGCCGCTGCGCGCGGTTTGGGAGTATTCAAGCGTCGAGGCCGTGTTGAATTCCCGCCTCGTCACCCTGCGCACCCCGATCGGAGGCCGTGTGGCAGCCGCACAGCGCTTGACCGATCAGGCCAGGCTCGACGCCGGGACCGTGGTCCTGCGCGTGGTCAACCCGCGCGGCGATCGCACCCGGCTCGACGATCTCCGGCGGCAGAAATCGCGCCTGGAGAACGAGCGGCCGAGCCTTGCCGCCAAGCTTGCCTCGGCCCAGGCAGCGCAAAAGGACCTGGCGCGGCAGGCGACGCAATTCCGCGACGGGCGCGTGCTCCAGCTCGAGGCCCGGATCGCCGAGATCCAGACCTCGATCGAGGCCGCGGCAGCGCGGCGGGAGGAAGCCAGTGCCGCAGTCGAGCGCGCATCCTCGCTGGCGAAATCCGGCAACGTCTCGACCGTCGAGCTGGCACGGCTGACGCGCGAGCTTTCCGTATCGCAGCAGACCGAGCTCGGTGCGCGAAAGCGGCTGGACGCGGCCAAGGTCGAGCTTGCCGCGGCACGGAACGGCTCCTTCCTCGGCGACAGCTACAACGACCGGCCGAGCTCGGTGCAGCGCGAGGAAGAGATGCGCCAGCGTGCCGGCGACCTCGACGCTGACCTCGCACGCACCGACACCGAGATCGCCTGGCTCGCCAGCGAGATCATCACCGAAGAGATTCGCTTCGCCGATCTGTCCGAAGCCAACATCACGACACCCGTCACAGGGCGCGTCTGGGAGATGATGACCTCGCCGGGCGAGGACGTGCAACCCGGCCAACCGCTGCTCAAGGTGCTCGATTGCAGCGGCGCCGTCATCACCGCGAACGTCACCGAGAGCGTCTACAACCGTTTGCAGCTCGGCGACCACGCGACCTTCGAGCCGAACGACGGCGGCGCAGCGATTTCCGGCACCGTGGTCAACCTGACCGGCGCCGCCGGCGCGCCCGCCAATCTCGCCATCAATCCCGACGCGCTGAGCAAGGAGCCCTATCGCGTGACCGTTGCGCTCGGTGATGGCGCTGCCCACGCCTGCACGGTGGGACGCACCGGCCGCGTGGTGTTTGCAAGGCAAGAGACCGCGCCGTGACGACGGCGCTGACGCCCGGCCTGATTGCGCTCGGCGCCTTCATGGCGATCGTACCGCTGCTCAGGCGCGACAGCACGATGGCACGCTCGTTCCTGGCCATCGTGTCAGTCGTTTTCCTGCTCCGCTATCTCCATTGGCGCGTCACAGCGACTCTCCCGCCGCCGCATCTGACCGCGGATGCCGTGATCGGCTATCCCTTCATGCTGCTGGAAGCGGCCTCGCTCGTCGCGGTCACCTTGTCTCTGCTGTTCCTGAGCCGAACAATCGATCGTTCCAGATCAGCCAGGATCGATAGCCGCGCCTTCAATCCCGGCGCGCCGCTGATCGACGTCTTCATCTGCACCTACAACGAGGAACGATCGATCCTCGAGCGCACGATCATCGGCGCGACCGGCATGACGTATGGCAACTACCGCGTCTGGGTGCTCGACGACGGCCGACGGCCCTGGCTGCGGCGACTCGCGGGTGAACTCGGCTGCCATTATCTCACGCGGCCCGACAACCATCACGCCAAGGCCGGCAATATCAATCACGCGCTCCGACATGTCGGTGCGATGCCGAAGCCGCCGCAATTCGTGGCCATCCTCGATGCGGACTTCGTGCCGCGGCCCGACTTCCTGGCGCGGACCATCTCGCTCATGGACGATGCTTCGGTCGGGGTGGTGCAGACGCCGCAGCACTTCATCAATCCCGACCCGATCCAGAGCAACCTTGCTGCAACCGACGTTTGGCCGGACGAGCAACGCTTCTTCTTCGACATCCTGCTGCCGGCGAAGGACGCCTGGGGCGTCGCATTCTGCTGCGGCACTTCCTCACTCATTCGCTACGACGGACTGGTGCGGATCGGCGGATTTCCGACCGATTCCGTCACGGAAGACTATCTCGTCACCCTTCGCCTGAAGGAACGCGGCCTCAACACGATCTATCTCAACGAGCGGCTGACGATCGGGCTCGCGCCGGAAGGGTTGAAGGAATACATCACCCAGCGCGCCCGCTGGTGCCTCGGCTTGATGCAAATCGTGCGCGGCCGCAGCGGACCGCTGTCCAGGGAGTCGAAGCTCTCCTTCATCGACCGACTCTCGCTGGTCGATGCTTTCATGAGCTGGTCCGCGGTCTACACGTCGAAGGTGGCGGGCCTCGTGGTGCCCTGGCTGTTCCTGCTCTTCGGCATCAAGGCGGTCCGGGCCGACCTGACCGAGTTGCTCCGGTTCTTTCTGCCGTTCTATGTCTGGCACAGCCTCAGCATGGCCTGGCTGTCGCACGGCCGCTCGCTGGCCATGATGACGGACGTGTCGCAACTCATCGCCGCGCCCGCAGTGCTGAGGGCGGTGGCAACCGGTCTGCTGAGGCCGAAAGGACACAAGTTCAAGGTCACGGCGAAAGGCGGGGACCGGGACAGGAGATTTGTCGAATGGCCGCTGCTGCGGCTCTATGGCACCGCGCTTCTGGTCACGCTCGCAGCCATCGCCTATGCCTTCATCCTGCACCTGCGCGGCGAGAACATCGCCTACGGCGGGCTGGCTCTGACCTGGAGCCTCTACAACGCGTTCATCCTCACAGTGGTCTGCTTCGTCTGCATCGAGCAACCGCGAAAGCGCAAGGCGGAGCGTTTTGATCGCAATGAGACGGTGCTGCTGCGCCAGCAAGGCAAGTCGCATCTCGCGCGGCTCGCCGACATCTCGATCACCGGCGCCCGCCTGATCGATCCCGATCCGCCGCACCCCGGCAGCGCGATCGAATGCCGGATCTATGGCCGCCCGATCGCCGCGGTCGTGGTGCGGCGGACCGCGGATGGATTCGCGGTGCGTTTCGAGGAAGGCATGGATACACGCGTGCATGCGATCAGGGCGTTCTATGCTGGCGAGTATGTTCGCGCCTATCAGGGCGTCAGGGCGCTCCCGGTCGGGAAAGCGCTGCTGATGCGGCTGTTCGGCTAGGCCGGCATCCACTCGCATTCCGTATGCTGGCATGGGACGGAAAGGATGGCCTGAGGCCATCACTTCACCTAAACTTCGGGCGAATCCACGCCTGCCCCTTCCCCCGCCGGAACCCCAATGGTCCAGACCCGATTTCTGATCGCGGCCGTCGCGCTCCTCGCATGCTCCGCCACCGCCTCCGCCCAGTTCGCGCCGCCGCCCGCCAAACCCGTGGCGCCCAGGACCACCGCAGCCTCGCCGCGTGCGGCGTCGTGCCATAACGGTGCGAACTTCGATCGCTTTCTCGCCGACGTGAAGCAACAGGCTGTGGCTGCCGGCGTATCGCAGCGGACGATCGCGGAGGCTTCGCCCTACCTCGTCTACGACCAGGGCATCGTCAACCGCGACCGCGGCCAGCGCGTGTTCGGCCAGCTCTTCACCGAATTCGCCGGACGCATGGCGGCGCCCTATCGGATGCAGAACGGGCAGCAGCACATCAAGCAATACGCCGCCGCGTTCGCACGCGCCGAAAAGGAATATGGCGTGCCGCCGGCGGTGATCGCCGCGTTCTGGGGGCTGGAGAGCGACTTCGGCGCCAACATGGGAAATCTGCAAACGCTGAAATCGCTGGTGTCGCTGGCCTATGACTGCCGGCGCTCGGAAATGTTCGTGGGCGAGACCATCGCCGCGCTGAAGATCATCGACCGCGGCGATCTGCATCCCGACGAGATGATCGGCTCGTGGGCCGGCGAGCTCGGGCAGACCCAGTTCCTGCCTGTGCATTACGTCAACTACGCCGTCGATTATGACGGCGACGGACGGCGCGATCTGTTGCGGTCGCCAGCCGACGTGATCGGCTCGACCGCGAACTACATTGCCAACGGCCTGAAGTGGCGGCGCGGCGAGCCGTGGCTGGAAGAGATCAAGGTGCCGCAAAACCTGCCGTGGGAGCAGACCGACCTCACGGTGCGAGAGCCGCGCTCGAAATGGGCGCTGCTTGGCGTCACCTATCCCGACGGCCGGCCGCTGCCGAATGACAATCTCGCAGCCTCCGTACTGCTGCCGATGGGACGCAATGGTCCGGCCTTCATGGCGTACCCGAATTTCGCGGCCTACACCGAGTGGAATAACTCGCTGATCTATTCGACCACCGCAGGCTATCTCGCCTCGCGCATTGCAGGTGCCGCGCCGATGCGCAAGCCGACGGCGCCGGTGGCGCAGCTGCCGTTCAACGAGCTCAAGGAATTGCAGCAACTGCTCGTGCGTGCCGGCTTCAATGTCGGCAAGGTCGACGGCGTGCTGGGCCAGCAGAGCCGCGCGGCCGTCAAGGCGATGCAAATCAAGCACGGCCTGCCGGCCGATTCCTGGCCGACCGCCGACCTGCTGGCGCGCATGCGCGGCGCCACGGCGCAGGCGCAGCCGGCGGGGATGGTGAGGTAGAATTTTCGCACTGCACAAGCGGCTTCCCGCGATTGTATTTTTCCGTGAGCCTCCCATGTGAGTAGCTCAGGTTTTCTCCTGAGATTTCCCATTCACAAGCGAGCATCACATGTCCCTCTACGACGCGGCCGTCCCCGCCTATTTGCAAATGCTGAACAGCCTCACCGGCCTGCTCACCAAAGCCGAGGCGCATTGCGCGGCCAGGAAGATCGATCCCAGCGTCCTGCTCGGCTCGCGCCTCTTCCCGGACATGCTGCCGCTGTCGAAGCAGGTCCAGCTCGTCAGCGATTTCGCCGCCAAGGGCTGCGCCCGGCTGACCCATAGCGAGGTGCCCTCGACGCCCGACACCGAGACCAGCTTTGCGGAATTGAAGCAGCGGCTGGCCAAGACCATCGACTATGTGAAGTCGTTCAAGCCCGAGCAGTTCGAAGGTGCCGAGACCAAAGACGTCACCTTCCCCGCCGGCCCCGACAAATCCATCACCATGAAGGGCCAGCAATTCCTGAGCGCGTTCTCGCTGCCGAACTTCTATTTCCACGCCACGACCGCCCACGGCATTTTGCGCCACAACGGCGTCGAGATCGGCAAGCGGGATTTTATGGGCGCGAACTGATTTGCGAAATTGCACGGCCGTGGCGGTCGTAATCCACTGTCACGGCCAAAATCGCACATGAATTATGCTACGCGGGCCCCGTCGCGTAGCTCGCCTGCACTTTCCGTATGGCTTCTCCCTTGCGCCCGATGTCGCGATGCACAAGTGTTCGGGACCTCACACCCTGGAAGCATTCCCCATGAGCCGTTCGACCAAATTGTTTGAGACCTACAAGCTCGGCCCGATCACGCTGGCCAACCGCCTGGTGATGGCGCCGCTGACGCGCAACCGAGCCGTGCCCGGCACATTCGTGCCTGGTGCGCTCGCCGCCGATTATTATGGCCAGCGCGCCTCCGCAGGGCTCCTGATCACCGAAGCGAGCCAGATCTCGCAGCAGGGCCAGGGCTACCAGGACACGCCCGGCATCTATTCCAAGGACCAGGTTGCCGGCTGGCGCAAGGTCACCGACAAGGTGCACGCGCGCGGCGGCAAGATCTTCATCCAGCTCTGGCATGTCGGCCGCATCTCGCATGTCGATCTGCAGGCGGGTGGCGCAGCCCCTGTGGCACCGAGCGCGATCCGCGCCAAGGGCAAGACCTTCGTGAACGGCGGCTTCGCCGACGTCTCCGAACCGCGCGCGCTCGAGCTCGCCGAAATCCCCGGGATTATCGACGATTTCAAGCGCGCCACGAAGAACGCGCTGGAGGCCGGCTTCGACGGCGTCGAGATTCACGGCGCCAACGGTTATTTACTTGAGCAGTTTGCCAAGGACGGCGCCAACAAGCGCACCGACGCCTATGGTGGCTCGATCGAGAACCGCGCGCGGCTGATGCTGGAGGTGTCCAAGGCCGTGGTGGCCGAGGCCGGTGCCGACCGTACCGGCATCCGCATCTCGCCGGTGACGCCGGCCAACGATATCTCGGATTCCAACCCGCAAGCCCTGTATGACCATATCGTCGACGGCCTCAGCGCGCTGAAGCTGGTCTATCTCCATGTCGTCGAAGGCGCCACCGGCGGCCCGCGCGACATCGCGCCGTTTGATTATGCATCCTTGCGCAAGCGCTTTGCCGGCGCCTATGTCGCCAATAACGGCTACGATTTCGGTCTCGCCACCAAGGTGCTGGACACCAATGCGGCCGACCTCATCGCCTTCGGCAAGCCCTTCATCTCCAACCCCGACCTCGTCGAGCGGCTGAAGCAGGGCGCAGCACTGAACGACTGGGACAAGAACACGTTCTACGGCGGCGGCGCGAAGGGTTACACGGATTACCCGACGCTGGCGGCCGAGCCGGCGGAGTAAGGCTTCGCGCTCTCCGCCGTCATTGCGAGGAGCCGGCGACAAAATTGCGAAGCAATTTTGCGCTGGCGACGAAGCAATCCAGACTGCCTCCGCCGGAAGATTCTGGATTGCTTCGCTGCGCTCGCAATGACGGTGTGGTGAACAGAGTGGCTCACAACAAAAAGGCCGGGATCGCTCCCGGCCTTTCGATTTTGATGGATGGCCGGGTCCAGCCCGGCCATGACGTCTCACGACGTCACTTCGCTTCCGCGCGCTTGGGCGGGGTGGCCGGCCACGACTTGATCAGGGTGTCGTAGTCGACGGTCTCGCCCTTCGGCTTCTCGTTGGCGAGCTTGCGCTGCGGAGCAATCGTGCCGTCCTTCTGGGCCTTGGCGAACCAGTATTCGGCCGTCTCCTTCTTGTGCAGCTTGGGACCGCAGGCGCCCTGCACGCCGGACTTCTCCAGGCGCTCCATGACGGAGTCCTGAGCGGCGGCCAGCGCGTCCATCGCCTGCTGCGGGGTCTTCGCACCGGACGACGCATCGCCGATGTTCTGCCACCACAGCTGCGCGAGCTTCGGGTAGTCGGGCACGTTGTTGCCGGTCGGGGTCCACTGCACGCGCGCGGGCGAGCGGTAGAACTCGATCAGGCCGCCGAGCTTCGGCGCACGCTCGGTGAACGACTTGTCCCAGATGTCGGATTCACGGATGAAGGTGAGACCGACATGGCTCTTCTTCAAGCTCACCGACTTCGAGATGATGAACTGGAGATAGAGCCAAGCCGCCTTGCGGCGATCCGCCGGGGTCGACTTCAGCAGCGTCACGGAGCCGGCGTCCTGGTAGCCGAGCTTCATGCCTTCCTTCCAGTACGAACCGTGCGGCGAGGGAGCCATACGCCATTTCGGCGTACCGTCCGCGTTCATCACGGCGATGCCCGGCTTCACCATGTCGGCGGTGAAAGCGGTGTACCAGAACATCTGCTGGGCGATGTTGCCCTGCGCCGGCACCGGGCCTGCTTCGGAGAACGTCATGCCCTGCGCCTGCGGCGGCGCGTACTTCTTCAGCCACTCGAGGTACTTGGTGATCGAGTAGACCGCGGCGGGACCGTTGGTGTCGCCACCACGCTCCACCGAGGAGCCGACCGGACGGCAGCCTTCCATGCGGATGCCCCATTCGTCGACAGGCAGGCCGTTCGGAATGCCCTTGTCACCGTTGCCGGCCATCGACAGCCAGGCGTCGGTGAAGCGCCATCCGAGCGAGGGGTCCTTCTTGCCATAGTCCATATGGCCGTAGACCTTGACGCCGTTGATCTCCTTGATGTCGTTGGTGAAGAACTCGGCGATGTCCTCATAGGCGGACCAGTTCACGGGCACGCCGAGCTCGTAGCCATACTTGGCCTTGAACTTGGCCTTGTAGTCGGCGTTGGTGAACCAGTCGTAGCGGAACCAATAGAGGTTGGCGAACTGCTGGTCGGGCAGCTGATAGAGCTTGCCGTCCGGCCCCGTGGTGAACGACTTGCCGATGAAGTCGTTGACGTCGAGCATGGGATCGGTGACGTCCTTGCCCTCGCCGGTCATGTAGTCCGAGAGCACGACGGTCTGGCCGTAGCGGAAATGCGTGCCGATCAGGTCGGAATCGTTGATCCAGCCGTCATAGACGTTCTTGCCGGACTGCATCTGGGTCTGCAGCTTCTCGACGACGTCACCTTCCTGGATGAGGTCGTGCTTGAGCTTGATGCCGGTGAGCTCGGAGAACGCCTTGGCCAGCGTCTGCGACTCGTATTCGTGGGTCGTGATGGTCTCGGAGACGACGTTGATCTCCATGCCCTTGAAGGGCTCGGCGGCCTTGGCGAACCACTCCAGCTCCTTCTTCTGGTCTTCCTTCGACAGCGTCGAGGGAGTGAATTCCGCGATCCACTTCTGGATCACGGCGTCGTCGGCGGCGCGGACCGGCGCCGAGACGGCGAACGACACCGCAATGATGGCGGCGGCGCTGGACATGGTCAGAAAGCTATTCTTGGCCAATGGACCTTTCCTTCTCCTAAACTGTCGCATGTTGTTCCTCCGTTGCAGCGACAAACTTTTATACAGACCCGGATTGCCCCCGGATCTGGCCGTCCCTTCGCGAGCTTCAGACCGTGCGAAAAATGAGCACGGCCGTGACCAGCGAAATTCCACTTGCGAGCCACAGGCGCGAGATTTCAACGCCCTCCTCGCCGATCGGCAGCGTTGCGATCGCATCGGTGCCGAAGAAGCCGATCCAGAGAAGGTGGATGACCGCCGCCGATATCAGCGAGATGAACAGGCGGTCGCCGCGCGTGGTTGGAATTCGGAGCACGCCGACGCGCTCGGCTTCGGGATAGACCGCCGCAAGCCACGTCATCACGGCGAGCGTGCAGGCGAGCGCGGCGAAGAAGATCGCCGTCGGCAGCGTCCAGGCCATCCATGCGATGGATTCCATTGATGCCTCCTTACACGCGACCGAGCGCAAAACCGCTCGCGATGTAGTTGCGGACGAACCAGATCACGAGCGCGCCCGGGATGATGGTGAGCACGCCGGCCGCTGCCAAGAGGCCCCAATCCATGCCCGATGCCGATACCGTGCGGGTCATGATCGCCGCGATCGGCTTGGCCGACACTGAGGTCAGCGTGCGCGCAAGCAGAAGCTCGACCCAGGAGAACATGAAGCAGAAGAAGGCGGCGACACCGATGCCGCTCGCGATCAACGGCACCAGGATCTTGATGAAGAAGCGCGGGAAGGAATAGCCGTCGAGGAAGGCGGTCTCGTCAATCTCGCGCGGCACGCCGGAGACGAAGCCCTCGAGGATCCACACCGCCAGCGGCACGTTGAAGATGCAATGCGCGAGCGCGACCGCCCACGGCGTATCGAACAGGCCGATCGCCGAATAAAGGTTGAAGAACGGCAGCGCGTAGACCGCGGCCGGCGCCATGCGGTTCGACAAGAGCCAGAAGAACAGATGCTTGTCGCCGAGGAAGCGGCAGCGCGAGAAGGCGTAGGCCGCAGGCAAGGCCACCGAGATCGAGATGATGGTGTTGAGAACGACATATTCCAGCGAGTTGATGTAGCCGGAATACCAGCTCTCGTCGGTGAAGATGCGCTTGTAGTGCTGCAGCGTCGGGGTATGCGGCCACAGCGTCATCGTCGAGACGATCTCGCTGTTGGTCTTGAAGCTCATGTTGACGAGCCAGTAGATCGGCAGCAGCAGGAAGATCAGGAACAGCCCCATGATGAGGCGGCGGCCGGGAATCGAATGCATCAGGCCACTCCTTCCTTTGGCTTGAGCGCGGTCACGGGCTTGAGCGCGGCCGCAGGCTTCGGCTCCGCCGCCGGCTCACTTTCGGCCTGAACCTTCCGCTCGGCGCCGGCATTGGTCATGACGGTATAGAAGATCCAGCAGACGATCAGGATGATCAGATTGTAGACCAGCGACAGCGCCGCGGCCTTGCCGAGGTCGAACTGGCCGAGCGCGATCTTGACGAGCTCGATCGACACGAAGGTGGTGGAGTTGCCGGGCCCGCCGCCGGTGACCACGAACGGCTCGGTGTAGATCATGAAGCTGTCCATGAAGCGGAGCAGCACGGCGATCAACAGCACCCGGTTCATCTTCGGCAGCTGGATCGCCTTGAACACGGCCCAGCGCGAGGCACCGTCGATCTGGGCGGCCTGGTAATAGGCTTCGGGAATCGATTTCAGGCCGGCATAGCAGAGCAGCGCGACGAGGCTGGTCCAGTGCCAGACGTCCATCACGATGACGGTGACCCAGGCGTCGATGTCGTTGGAGACGTAATTGTAGTCGATGCCCGCGGCATTGAGGACGTAGCCGAGCAGCCCGATGTCGGGACGCCCGAAGATCTGCCAGATCGTGCCGACCACGTTCCACGGAATCAGCAGCGGCAGTGCGAGGATCACGAGGCAGGCCGCCACCGTCCAGCCCTCGCGCGGCATCGACAACGCGACGACGATGCCGAGCGGCACCTCGATCGCGAGGATCACCAGCGAGAAGAACAGATTGCGTCCGAGCGAGGCAAGGAAGCGGCCGCCGAGATCGGTCGACGGATCGAGCAATTCCTTGAACCAGCCGACGCCGTTCCAGAAGAACTGGTTGTTGCCGAAGGTGTCCTGCATCGAATAGTTCACCACCGTCATCAGCGGCAGCACCGCCGAGAAGGCGACGACCAGGAACACCGGCAGCACCAGGAACCAGGCTTTTTGGTTGACGGTCTTGTCCATCAGGCGGCCCCCTCCACCAGAAGGCTGTCGGCATAGACGTGGACGTGCGACGGATCGAATTTCAGTCCGGCCATGCCATCCGAGCTGGTGAATCCCGCGGGCGCGCGCGCCGCGAGCTTTGCATCACCGAAGCGGGCGCGCGCAAAACGGATGCGGCCGAGATCGTCGAGGCGCTCGATCTTCGCGGTGAGCAGGCCGGGCGCGGGGGCCACGACCTCCACGAATTCGGGACGGACGCCGATCTCGATCTTCGCGCCGACAGGCAGATTGTCGTAGGCACGGTTCAGCGCGATGACGTGACCGCCGATGCGCGCCTCGCGCCCCCTCACCTCGGCCGGCAGGATGTTCATGCCGGGCGAGCCGATGAAATAGCCGACGAAGGTGTGCGCCGGCTTGTCAAACAGCTCGGCAGGCGTACCGCTCTGCACCACGCGGCCGTCATGCATGACGACGACGGTGTCGGCGAAGGTCAGCGCCTCGGTCTGGTCGTGGGTGACGTAGATCATTGTGAGGTCGAGCTCACGGTGCAGCGCTTTCAGCTTGGAGCGGAGCTGCCATTTCAATTCGGGATCGATCACCGTCAGCGGCTCGTCGAACAGCACGGCGGCGACGTCGGAGCGGACGAGGCCACGGCCGAGCGAGATCTTCTGCTTGGCGTCAGCGGTCAGCCGCGTCGCCTTGCGGTTTAGATAGGGTTCGAGGTCGAGCAGGCGGCCGATCTCGGCGACGCGCTTGTCGATTTCGGCCTTCGGCACGCCACGGTTCTTCAGCGGAAACGCCAAATTCTGTCCGACCGTCATGGTGTCGTAGATCACCGGAAACTGGAACACCTGCGCGATATTGCGCTTCTGGGTTGACAGAGGTGTGATGTCCTTGCCGTCGAACAGGATTTGCCCCCGCGACGGCGTGATGATGCCGGAGATGACGTTGAGCAGCGTGGTCTTGCCGCAGCCGGACGGACCAAGCAGCGCATACGCACCGCCCTGCCGCCAGGTCATGGTCACCGGCTTCAGCGCAAAGCTGTCCTGCGGCGCATCATTGCCGCCGTAGGAATGGGCGAGATCGACGAGGTCAATGCGGGCCATGGCGCATCCCCTCCTACGATCCAGGTGCTGCGACCAGCCGGTCGGCAGCGTCGAACACGAAGACATCATTCGGATCGAGCACGGCATCGAGCATCTGGCCGGGCTCGAACTCGTGAACGCCGTGCAGCACCGCCACCCAGTTCGATCCTTCGCGGGTCAGATGCACGAAACTCTCCGAACCGGTGATCTCGGTCACCGTGACAGTGGCATGGAAGGCATGACGATCAGCCTCGCCATTGGCGAGCGCGAGCTGATGCGCGCGAAAACCGACGCGATAGGCGCCGTCGGCAAGGCCTGAATAAAGGCCGGAGGCAGGCGAAGCAGTGCCGCCGGCATATTGAACGGAGCCGTTCTTCTTCTCGATACCGACGAGATTGAGCGGCGGATCGGAAAACACCTGAGCAACGCGCAGCGTCTGCGGCCGGCGGTAGACATTGGCGGTCTCGCCGATCTGGAGCGCCTGGCCTTCCCACATGCACACCGTGTTGCCGCCGAGCAAAAGCGCCTCGGTCGGCTCGGTGGTGGCATAGACGAAGATCGCGCCCGAGGCCTCGAAGATGCGCGGCAGCTCGGCGCGCAGCTCCTCGCGCAGCTTGTAGTCGAGATTGGCGAGCGGCTCGTCGAGCAGCACGAGATCGGCGCCCTTGACCAGCGCGCGCGCGATCGCGGTGCGCTGCTGCTGGCCGCCGGAGAGCTGGAGCGGCGTGCGCTTCAGAAACGGCTCCC
>NZ_AJQF01000187.1:0-23767 GCF_000261705.1 Bradyrhizobium genomosp. III
GTCTCGATCTCGTCGCGCGGCTTGCCCTGCACGCGCAGGGGCGAGGCGATGTTCTCGTAGACGGTGAGCGAGGGGTAGTTGATGAACTGCTGGTAGACCATCGCGACCGAACGCTGGCGCACGTCGGCGCCGGTAACGTCCTTGCCGTTGACCAGCACCTTGCCCGAGGTCGGCTTGTCGAGGCCGGCGAGCAGCCGCATGATCGAGGTCTTGCCCGACAGCGTCGGCCCGAGCAGCACGTTCAGCGTTCCGCTCTCGAGCGTCAGCGAGACGTCGCGGATATGCTGGACCCCCTCGACGGTTCGGGTCACGTGATCGAGCGTCACGGTCATGAGCGTCCTCCCGCTTCCAGCAGAGGACTTTGCGGCACGGCGTGGGTCCTGATCCAGTCGTCAAGCGCAGCAATCTCATCGGCAGATAGTCGCAGGCCGAGCTTGGAACGGCGCCAGACGACGTCCTCGGCGGTCACGGCCCATTCGTTGGCCATGAGGTAGCGGACCTCGCGCTCGGTCAGCGTCGCGCCAAAGCTCTGGCCGAGATCGGCCGATGATTTGGCGTCGCCGAGCAGCTTGATGGCCTTGGTGCCATAGGCGCGCGCGAGCCGCCTGGCGTGCTCGTGGCTGAGGAAGGGATAACCGCGCTGCAGCTCGGCGATCAGGCCGTCGATGTCGGACACATTCATGTCGCCGCCGGGCAGCGGCCATTTGCCGGTCCACCCTTCCCGCGCTTTTGCGCTGCGAAGATAGGGCGCGAGCCGCTCCAGCGCTTCCTCGGCGAGGCGGCGATAGGTGGTGATCTTGCCGCCATAGATCGACAGCAGCGGCACGCCGCCGGGCGTGTCGAGCTCGAACACGTAGTCGCGCGTCGCGGCCTTGGCTTCGCTGGCGCCGTCGTCATAGAGCGGCCGCACGCCGGAATAGGTCCAGACCACGTCGTCCGGGGTCACGGGCTTTGCCAGATATTCGCTCGCCGCGGTGCAGAGATACTGGATCTCCTCCGCCGTCGCCTTCACCTTGGCGGGATCGCCGTCATAGTCGCGATCCGTGGTGCCGATCAGCGTAAAATCGTCCTGGTACGGAATCACGAAGATGATGCGGCCGTCCGCGTTCTGGAACATGTAGGCGCGGTCGTGGTCGTAGAGCTTCCTGACCACGATGTGCGAGCCCTGCACCAGGCGCACCTTGGCTTTCGCGTTGACACCGGCGCCGCGGCCGAGCACGTCCTCGACCCAGGGGCCGCCGGCGTTGACCAGAGCCTTTGCCTGGACCTGCGAGCGCTCACCGGTCAGCGTGTTGACCATGCTCACGGTCCAGAGGCCGTCGGACTGCTTGATATCCGTTGCGCGGGTGCGGGTGCGGATCTCGGCGCCCTTGTCGGCGGCATCGCGTGCATTGAGCACGACGAGGCGGGCGTCATCGACGAAACAGTCGGAGTATTCAAAGGCGCGACTGTAGCGATTCGGGATCAGCGGCTTGCCGACCTCGTCACGCCGCAGATCGACCGAGCGGGTCGCCGGCAACAGATGACGGCCGCCGATGTGATCATAAAGGAAGAGGCCGAGCCGCAGCAGCCAGGCGGGGCGCAGACCGGCGTGATGCGGCAATACGAAACGCAAGGGGCGGATGATGTGGGGCCCGATGCCCCAGAGGATCTCGCGCTCGATCAGCGCCTCGCGAACGAGGCGAAACTCGTAATATTCGAGATAGCGCAGGCCGCCATGCACCAGCTTGGTCGACCAGGACGACGTCCCGCTCGCCAAATCGTTCATTTCGCACAGGAAAACCGTGTTGCCGCGGCCCACCGCGTCGCGCGCGATGCCGCAGCCATTAACACCGCCTCCAATGATGGCGAGGTCGAAAATACGCTCCAACAGACGCATCCCCCGGCGACCGCTCGTTCCGTCGAGCGGCTACTTTCGTTTCTGATTAGATCACACCGAAAAACGAAAGCAAGACGAAAGATAGGATGAAAGGAAGTGAAAGCGAAACCTTTTCAGCGCCAATACGGCGGAGAAATCAGCGGAGAGCGGACAAGTTTTGAGGCACGGGGGGGGTGCACCGCACCGCTTCATCTGATCGGAAACTTGAATGTAGCAACATACCTACATATAATTTACCCCAACGCAGGCGAGGAGGCGCGAACGATGGTCACCACCCTGACCAGCCGAGAGTTCAATCAGGATACGAGCGGCGCCAAGAAAGCAGCATCAAAGGGGCCCGTCTTCATCACCGACCGCGGCCGTCCAGCCCATGTCCTGCTGAGCATCGAAGACTATCTGCGCCTGAGCGGTGGGCACATGAGCCTTGCCGAAGCTTTGGCACAGGCGAACGCGGACTTCGATTTCGATCCGCCTCGCATCACCGGCGGAATCTCCAGGCCAGCCGATCTCGACTGATGTTTCTGCTGGACACCAACGTCATTTCCGAACTGAGGCGGCCGGATAAGGCTGATCGCAACGTGCTTGCTTGGGCCAATACAGCGCCCGCGGCGAATTTCTTCATGTCCGCCATCTCGATTCTCGAAATTGAACTTGGCGCGCGCCTGATCGAGCGCAAAGACGCGGTGCAAGGTGCTGTCCTGCGCGCCTGGATCGACGATCACATTCTGGCCCGCTTCGAAGGGCGGATCCTGGCTATCGATACGGCCGTGGCGCAGCGTTGTGCCCAACTTCACGTTCCCAATCCGCGGGCCGAACGCGACGCCCTTATTGCAGCCACCGCGCTTGTCCACGGCCTGACCGTCGTTACGCGTAATGTGGGGGACTTTGAACCTACGGGCGTCCCGCTGCTCAATCCTTGGGACGACGTCTAAGCCCTATCTCAGCCGCACCACCGGCGCGGCTTCCGATGCGGCTTTCCATGCGGCTTCCTGGGCATCGGCCGGCACATCGTCGATGTCCGCGCCCTTGGGCATCGCCGCCATCACCTCGATGCCCTTGCTGTGGCAGATCGTGGCGAGGCGCTCGGGAAGCTCCTGGTCGGTGACGAAGGTCTGGATCTGGGTCATGTGGGCGATGCGCACCGGCGCGCTGCGGCGGAGCTTGGTGGAATCGGCAACCAGCATCACGCTGCGGGCATTGGCGATGATGGCCTGGGCCACCTGCACCTCGCGATAGTCGAAGTCGAGCAGCGCGCCCTCCTCGTCGATCGCGGACGCGCCGATGATGGCGTAGTCGACCTTGAACTGGCCGATCAGCTGCGTCGCGGTGGAGCCGACCACGGCGCCGTCGGCCCGCCGCACCGTGCCGCCGGCGACCACCACCTCGATGCGGGGATGACGGTAGAGCAGCATCGCGACGTTGAGATTGTTGGTGATGACGAGGAGATCCTCGTGCGAAGTCAGCGCGCTCGCGACCTCCTCCGTCGTGGTGCCGATATTGATGAAGAGCGAGCATCCGTTCGGGATCAGCGAGGCGGCCGCGGCTCCGATCGCCTTCTTTTCGTCGGCGGCGACGAAGCGCCTTGCCTCATAGGCAAGGTTTTCGACGCCGGAGGCGATGATGGCGCCGCCATGGATGCGGGTCAGCGATCTCCGCTCGCAGAGGTCGTTGAGATCCTTGCGGATGGTCTGCGCCGAGACTTCGAAGCGGCGCGCGAGCTCCTCGACCATGACGCGGCCCGAGGCCCGCGCGATGTTGAGGATTTCGGCTTGGCGATGGGTCAATCCGGTCACGGCAAAGGCCTCAAATCAGGAGAATGCATGGTGCTGCGGTTCGCGCCTTCGGTCAATGCGCGCGCTGATCACGGTTAACTTATGCGGCCGGTCACCACGCCATTTCTTACCAGGTCATGGTGCTCGCGAGACGCGCGAGCAGCTGCGGATCGTCGAAGGCGCTGGCGGACGCGACTGCGCCGGCTGCAACCAGGTCAGCATGGCTGAGGCTGGTCCGGACGCCGATGGTCGGAATGCCGGCCGCCGTGGCCGATTGCACGCCGGTACGGGAGTCCTCGAATGCGATCGAGGCCTCTGCGCTCGCGCCGACGAAACGCAGCCCTTCCTGATAGGGCAGCGGATGCGGCTTGCCGTGCGGCAGCTCGGCGCCGATCACGAGCGCCTTGAAACGATGAGAGATGCCGAGGCCGGAGAGCAGCAGCTCGGCATTGAAACGCGGCGCGTTGGTCACGGCGACCATGGGAATGCCGGCAGCGTCAGCCCGGTCGAGCAGCGCCATCAGGCCCGGCAGCGGCTCGATCTGCCCGGCCACGAGCGTCCGGAAGACCTCCTCCTTCTCATCGAGGATCGAGGCGCGCCGTTCCGGCGCCTCGTCAGGCAGGAATCGCTCACCGATCGCGACATTGGCGAAACCTTGCAGCTCTCTGGAGAAGCGCGCGTGATCGAAGACGTGGCCGCGAGGGCCGAGCACCTGGTTGAACGCCTTCAAGTGCAGCGGGTCGGTGTCGGCCAGCGTGCCGTCGATGTCGAACAGCAAAGCCCTACCCATCGCATCCGTTTTGGCTTCGATCATTTCCGTACTTTCCCAAATCCACGGCGCATTGATGCGCGAGACGTATCAATATGGCTTCGACCGCGCAATGACGCATGGAGATGACGACGACGTGACACTCGACAAAGCCGCGCGCGGCTGCAACACTCGCCGCAAGATCAAAAAGGAGGAAACGATGACGATGAACCGACGCGATCTGGCTCTCTCGACTCTGGCCGTCTCAGCTCTTGCCGTCTCCGCGCTTGCGCTCACGACACCGGCGCTCGCCGCTTCGGCGGACGAGGACGCCGTGGCGAAGAAGGTCGAGGCCTTCCGCCTCGCCCAGATCGCGGCCGATCCGAAGGCGCTCGGCGCACTGTGCTGGGACGACCTCAGCTACAGCCATTCCAGCGGCAAGGTCGAGGACAAGGCGACGTTCATCGCCAACGCCACCGACGGCAAGTCGAAATTCCTGTCGATCGACTACAAGGACCCCACCATCAAGGTCGTCGGTCCTGCAGCGATCGTGCGCTTCCACTGGCTGGGCGAACAGGAGATGGCAGCCGACGGGAAGAAAGTATCGACCAACCTTCACATCCTGATGAACTGGCAGAAGCAGGGCGACGAGTGGAAGCTCCTGTCGCGGGCAGCAACGAAGTTGTGATCAACGACGTCATTTTGGCTCGCGCCGAAAGGCGCGGGCCAAGGTGCGCAATTGCGCATCTGAGAATCCATTCATCGGCATTCTCTGTGGCAGATGGATTCCGGGCTCGCGCTTCGCGCGCCCCGGAATGACGCGTACGGCTCTTCGCGCCACCTTCTCCCGCAAGGGGAGAAGGAAGAAACCAGCAGTATCAAGGGCTGCAAAAAATTCCGACCACGCATTGCGTGTCAGAAATCACCAGCAGGCGCTTTACGCCGCTTCCTTCACATCACCGTTCACCAGCTTGCGCGCGGCGCGTTCGGCTTCGCGGGCGTTGCGGAAGAGCTGGCCTTCGAGACGGTTGAATCGATGGGACGAGGCAAAGAAGCAATAGCCTCCCGAAGAACGAACGACGATACCTGCGGTCTGCGAATCGACTTCGATGATGTAGCTGTCCGGCATGGTCCGTGGCTTCCTCAGTGCGGGCAAATAACGGCACTCATGCCCAAAGGTTCCCAGGCATTTTGAGGCCGTTTCCACCCCGAATCGACACGCAATTGAGTACGCCGAGACCTCATCCGTTTTATGACTGGTTCTTGACTGGTTCTTGGCGAAGCCGCCACGAGAATGACTCGCGCGCGCGACGTTAAGCAGCGCGGCACGGGTTCGCCAGATGAGGCAGAGCGTCGCGCGCGATTACGTCGCGATCGTCGTGTCGGTCGAGCGAACGGCTTGCGGGCGGCCGTGCTCGTCGATCGAGACGTAGGTGAAGTTGCCGTCGGTGACGAGGAAGGGATGCTCCTCCCCGCGGCGCAGCGCCCACGCTTCCAGATGCACGGTGAGCGAGGTGCGGCCCACGCGTACGAGATTGGCGTAGACCGACACGAGATCGCCGACGTAGACCGCCTTGCGAAAGTTCATTGCCTCGATCGCAACCGTCACGGTGCGCGACTTCGCCGCCTTTGACGCAAACACGCCGCCGCCGACATCCATCTGGCTCAGCAGCCAGCCGCCGAAGATGTCGCCATTCGCATTGGTGTCGGCGGGCATCGCCAGCGTGCGGATGCAGAGATCGCCGCTCGGCCCGGTGTCGGAGTTGATAGGGGCGTGGACGTGCGTGTCGGTCATATGGTTGATCTCCCGCGGCTCTCGGCTCTGGATACAAAGCCGCGGCGCCTTGCGCAACATCGACACGAGGCAAGCTCGCGCTATCCAATCGGCCGCGGCGACCCGACGAAGATTCCGGTATCGTTCAGTTTGCGTTGCCACTCCGCATCGTCGGCCCGCGGCGCGCGTCCGGTCGTTGCCGTTACCAACAGTTCCAGCCTGGTCCATAGCCGCAGACGGTCGCACGGATAGTTGGCCCATCCATTGATGACACAATAGCGGATGGTGTGGTCACGGTGATGACACCAATGATGCTCGGGTGAGCAGACCAGATGCAGCCGTTGCGCCATGCGCAGGAGCAGCGGGCGGACCGGCCGGTGCGCGAGATTGTGAAAGCTCATGCCAAACAGCATGCAGGTCGCGATCACGAACCAGACGATCATCAGCGCATAGGTGAGCGCGGAAACCGGAAACAACGCCGTGAGGGTGGCCGCGACTCCGACCACTGCCGCGCTCGGCGCCGCACCGAGAGACGCCTGGTCGAGGAATCCGTAGAGCAAAACGTGGCCGGGGTGGGTGTGATGCTCCCGCGTGATCGCGATGCCGCGGCCGAGCATCCCCTCGTCGAGCCAGGTGTCGACCACCCAATGCACCAGCCCTGAAAACAGGTCAGCGAGAAAATACCCGGCCAGGAGCGCCCCGATCAACCACGGCCAGCGCAATTCCACCGCGGGATAACGTCCGACGAGATAGCCTACGCAACAAAGGATCACGACGATATCGGCCCCGCAGCACAGCCGCGTGATGATGATCTCGCGCAGGGTCGCGTGCTTGAAGAACGGGATCGTCGGCATCGGCGATACTCCCCACGGGCTCCGCCACCCATGATAGCATCTTTTTACCGACGGCCCCCTATTGCAAACTGTCCCAGCCCGCATCCGGCGCGAAACGTCCGCCGAATCGCTCGGCGAGCCCGCGCAAGGTGGACACCACATTCTCCACGCCGCGCGTGCGGGCATGGTTCAAAGGACCGCCGCGGAACGGTGCATAGCCGGTACCGAAGATCATGGCGCCGTCGACCGCATCGGCGTCGTCGACGATGCCCTCGCGAAGGGCAGCAACGCAGACATTGGACATCGGCAGCACCAGGCGGTCGATCATCTGGTCGGTGACGCGTGGGCCAGTCTCGAGGAGCGGTGCCTTCTCGGCCTTGCCGTCCTTCCAGGTGTAGAAACCCTTGCCGGTCTTGCGGCCGAGCTCGCCCTTGGCGACCTTGTCGCGCAGCCACGCCGGCGTCGGCGGCAGGAAATCGCCGAACTTGGTGCGCAGCATGTCACCGACGTCGAGGCAGATGTCGAGCCCGACCTGATCGGCCAGCTCGATCGGCCCCATCGGCATGCCGAACTGCTCCGCCGCGGCGTCGATCAGCCGCTGGTCGATCTTCTCGTCCAGCATCACCATGGCTTCGAGCATGTAGGGCGTCAGCGCGCGGTTGACGAGGAAGCCCGGCGAGCTCTTCACGGGCAGCGGCAGCCGGTCGATCGCGCCGACGAAAGCGAGCGCGTCCTTCAGCACCTGCGGGTCGCTGCCGTCGTGACTGACGACCTCGACCAATTGCAGCCGAGACACCGGATTGAAGAAATGCAGGCCGACCAGCCGCTCTGGTCGCGCCAGCGTGGTGCGCAGATCCTGAAGCGGGATGCTCGACGTGTTGGTGGCAAGGATCGCGCCCGGCTTCATGCGCGGCTCGAGGCTGGCATAGACTTTCTGCTTGAGCTCGAGCTTCTCCGGCACGGCCTCGATGATCAGATCGGCGTTACGAACACCCTCCCCGTCCATGTCAGGGATGAGACGATCGAGCGCGTCGCGCACCTCGGTCGGCTTGCGGATTATCTTGCCGTAGAGTTCGGCGGCGCGCTTCACCGCGCCGGCGATCGGCTCGGCTTTCATGTCGGCCAGCGAGACGCGCAGCCCCTGCCCGGCTACCCACGCCGCGATGTCGCCGCCCATGGCGCCGGCGCCGATGACATGGACGTGCTTGATGGTGTTGCCGCTGCCGGCTGCCTTCTTCATCTGCTCGCGCAGGAAGAAGACTCGGATCAGGTTCTGGGCGGTCGGCGTCACCATCAGCTTGGCGAAGGATGCCTGCTCCGCCTTCAGCATCGCGGCCCTGCTGCCGCCATGGGTCTCCCAGAGGTCGATCAGCGCGTAAGGCGCGGGATAGTGCTCGCGGGACGCGGCCTTCGCTGCCTCCGTGCGCATGCGCCTGGCCAGGAGACCGCGCACTAAGCCGAAATTGGCCGCACGCGTGAGCAGGCCAGGCTTGACTCGTTTCAGCCGGCCGAACAGTGCATCCTTCACCGCGCCGCGGACATGCCGCTCCTGCGTCACGGTGTCGACGAGGCCGAGCGATCTGGCGCGGCGCGCGTCAATGGTGCGGCCGGTCAGCATCAGCGCCATCGACTGGGCGGGATTGACCAGCGCGGTGAAGCGCGCGGTGCCGCCGAGGCCGGGATGCAGACCGAGCATCACCTCCGGGAAGCCGAAGCGCGCGCCGTCGATGGCGATGCGCGATTGGCAGGCCAGCGCAACCTCGAGCCCACCGCCGAGGCAGAAGCCGTGGATGACAGCGACCGTCGGCAGCTTCAATGCCTCCAGATGGTCGATCACCGCATGCGCGGCGCGGATGCGCGTCTCCACCATGTCGGGATCGCTGGCACCGCGGAATTCGTTGACGTCGGCGCCCGCGATGAAGCCCGACGGTTTGGCGGAGCGGATCACGAGGCCGGCCGGGCGTTCGGTCTCGATCACCGCGAGGACGGCGTCGAACTCCTCCATCACATCCGAGGACAGTGTGTTGGCGCTGGCATTAGCGCGGTCGAACAAAAGCCAGGCGACGCCGTCTTCGTCGCGCGTCAGCTTGAAGTTTTTGTACGGACTGTCCGTCGCCGGCCTGGGCCCGAGCGCCAGGACGCGATCACCGAGCGCGGTCATGATCTTCGAGTCCATGGTCACACCGCCTCGATCAGCATGGCGCCGCCGAGCCCGCCACCGATGCACTCGGTAGCCACACCGCGCCGCGTCCCGAGCCGCTTCATCGCGTTGACGAGGTGCAGCACGATGCGGTTGCCGGAGGTGCCGACGGGATGGCCGAGCGAGATCGCACCGCCGTCGACATTCAGCCTCTCACGGTCGATCTCGCCGGCGGCGCCGTCGAGGCCCAAAATCTCGCGGCAGAACTTTTCGTCGTTCCAGGCCGCAAGACAACCGAGCACCTGGGTGGCAAAAGCCTCGTTCAGCTCCCAGGTCTCCACGTCCTTGATGGTGAGGCCGTTGCGCTGAAGCAGAGGCGTCGCTGACATCACCGGACCGAGGCCCATGATGCTGGGGTCGAGCGCGGCCCAGTTACTGTCGACGATCGCAGCCTTCGGCGTCAGCTTGTGCTTTGCGACAGCCGCGTCGGAAGCCAAAATCACCCAGGACGCGCCGTCGGTGATCTGCGAGGAATTACCGGCAGTGACCTGGCCCCAGGGGCGCTCGAACACCGGCCGGAGCTTTGCCAGCGTCTCGGCCGTGGAGTCCGGACGCACGCCATCGTCGTGGTCGAAGAACTTGCCGTCGCGAGAGAATGCGGTCTCGACCTCGCCCTTCAGATGACCCGTGCCTTGCGCATGCGCCAGCCGGCGATGGCTCTCGGCGGCATAGGCATCGGCCTCGGCGCGCGTAATGCCGAAGAGATGGCCGACGACTTCGGCGGTCTGGCCCATGTTCAGATCGGTGACGGGATCGGTCAGCCCGCGCTCGAGGCCGATGATCGGCTTCAGGTCGCGCGGGCGCAGCTTGAACGCGGCGGCGAGCTTCGCGGCGATGCCCTTGGCGGTGGCGAGGCCGGCGAACCAGCGCACGCCGGAGTTCGGCCAAACCAGCGGCGCATGACTGAGCGCTTCGGTGCCCCCGGCGAGGATCAAGTCGGCATGGCCTTCGCGGATGTAGCGGTAGGCGGTATCGATCGATTGCATGCCGGAGCCGCAATTGATCTGCACGGTGAAGGCGACCATGTCCTCGCCCATGCCGAGCCGGAGCGCGGCGACGCGCGCCGGGTTCATCTCGTCCGCGATGACGTTGACGCAGCCGAGGATGACCTGGTCGAAGCTATCAGCCGCAAACGGCTGGCGCGCCAAGAGAGGCCGTCCGCATTGCACGGCGAGATCGACCGGCGTGAACGGCCCCGGCCCCGAGCGCGCTTTCAGAAATGGTGTCCGGCTGCCGTCGACGATGAATACCGGTCGTGCCATCAGCTCGCTGCCCTCTGTTCACCGAGTTCCTGGAAGAACTGATGCACATTGACGGTTTTCTTGTAAATCGGCGACAGCGCCTCTGGCGCAAAATCGTCGACCTCGATCACTTTAGTGACGGCTTCGCGGGCCGCGGCCAGCTGCTCGCCTTCGACCTGCGTGATCACGCCTTTTGTAACAGCCTCCTTCCAGTCGCTTATGTGCGCGGCGCGCATGCGCTTGGCGATGGCATCGGTGCTTGCGACCAGCAGGAACGCGCGCTCCAGCCGGGCAAAGCCGCCGTCGTCGTCGACATGGGCGAGATCCGGCGTGAGGCGCTCGCGCGCTGCCGAGGGCTCCAGCACGATGGCAGCGCATTGGTGCACGACACGGTCGGAGGGGCCGAGCACGCGCGCGCCGAACGGCTGGACCACGAACTTGAGCAAGCCGGCGACGAAGCGGTTCGGCAGGTTTGCGAGGATTTCGGCGAACCGGTTCTCGATCGTCCTGAAGCCGGTCGCCATGCACCATTCCAGCGCCGCAAGATCTTCCTTCTGCCGGCCCTCATCCTGCCAGCGCTTCAGTGCGGCCGAGAGCAGATACAGCTCGGAGAGGATATCTCCGAAGCGCGCCGACAGCATCTCCCTGCGCTTGAGCGCGCCGCCGAGCGTCAGCAGCGCCATGTCGGCGCAGAGCGCGAAGGCCGCGGAGTAGCGCGAGAGCTGGCGGTAGAACGGCGTGGCATCGCCGGCGTCCGGCGCCATTGCGAAAGCGCCAAAGGTCCAGCTGCGGCCGAAGGCACGGAACAGGGTCCGGACACTGTGGCCGACATGCTTCCAGAACGCTTTGTCGAACGCGGTGAGCCCACGCGCGCGATCGGTATCGGCCAGCGCATTCATCTCGTCGAGCAGATAGGGATGCGCCCGGATGGCGCCCTGCCCGAACACGATGAGATTGCGGGTCAGGATGTTGGCGCCCTCGACCGTGATCCCGACCGGCACGGCGCGGTGGAGATTACCGAGATAGTTTTGCGGACCGTCGATCACGGCCTTGCCGCCATGGATGTCCATGGCGTCGTCGATCGCGGTGCGCATGCGATCGGTGGCGTGCAGCTTCATGATGCCGGAGATGACGGCGGGATGGACCCCGGCATTCAGTGCCGCGCAGGTCAGCCGCCGCGCCGCATCCAGCTGGTAGGCGGTCGCGACGATGCGCGCGAGCGGCTCCTCGACGCCTTCGAACTTGGAGATGGAGATGCCGAACTGCTCGCGGATACGGGCATAGGCACCGGTGGTGCGCGCGGCATAGGCGGCCCCCGCAGCGGAGAGCGATGGCAGCGAGATGCCGCGGCCGGCAGCGAGCGCGGTCATCAGCATCTTCCAGCCTTGCCCCAGCCGCTCCTTGCCGCCGATGACGTAGTCGAGCGGAATGAAGACGTCGCGGCCACGGTTCGGGCCGTTCTGAAACACCTGCATCGACGGCAGATGGCGATGACCGATCTCGACGCCGGGCAGATGGGTCGGGATCAGTGCCACGGTGATGCCGAGCTCCTCCTGGTCGCCCACGAGGTGGTCGGGATCATAGGCCTTGAAGGCGAGGCCCAGCAGCGTCGCGACAGGGCCGAGCGTGATGTAGCGCTTGTGCCAATTGAGCCTGAGGCCGACGACCTCGCGGTCCTCGAATGTGCCCTTGCAGATGATGCCGGTGTCGACCATCGAAGCCGCGTCGGAGCCGGCTTCCGGGCTGGTGAGGCCGAAGCAGGGAATGTCGCGGCCGTCGGCGAGGCGCGGCAGCCAGCGCTGCTGCTGCTCCTTCGTACCAAAGCGCATCAAGAGCTCGCCCGGCCCGAGCGAGTTCGGCACCATGACTGTGACGGCAGCGGCGATCGAGCGGGTCGAGATCTTGCGCACCACCTCCGAATGGGCATAGGGCGAGAAGCCGAGGCCGCCGAACTCCTTCGGAATGATCATGCCGAAGAATTTTTCGTGCTTGACGAAGTGCCAGACATCCGGCGGCAGGTCGCGCCATTCCCAGAAGATCTTCCATTCGTCGAGCATGGCGCAGAGCTCGTCGACGGGGCCATCGAGGAAGGCCCGCTCCTCGTCGGTCAGCGCGGCCTGCGGAACCTTGAGCAGCTTCGACCAATCCGGGTCTCCGGTGAACAGATCGGCATCCCACCAGACATCGCCCGCCTCCAGCGCCTCGCGTTCGGTATCGGACATCGCCGGCAGCACGCCGCGCGCCCAGGAGAAGATCGGCTTTGTGATTTTGTCGCGGCGGAAGCTCATGGCGGACCTCATGCATCGGCGCGGTTGTCGGGCATTTTAGCGGAAAGCGGCCGGCGGCGGTGAAGACTTCGCCTGCGACATTGACGCGGCCAAGCGCCCCCGGACCATAACGGCCAGGGTGCGGCGGCAGTTCCGGGAGGGGAAAATGGGGTTGTCATTCCGGGGCGCGCCTCTCGGCGCGAGCCCGGAATCCATACTCCCGATGGTGGTTATGGATTTCGGGCTCGACGCTACGCGTCGCCCCGGAATGACGGCGGAGAGAGGAGGTTCGGCCTAATCCGGCCGCACCATCTCGAACATGTTTTCCGGCTTGATCTCGAAATAATCGCCGCGGCGGCCGGCGCGGACGATCGGGCGGGCGGCGGCGGTCTGGTAGACGCCGTCCTTGATCATGGCCTTGTCGATATGGACGGCGACGACCTCGCCCAGCGTCAGCCAGGCATCGGCCTCCTTGCCGTCGGCGCCCTTGAGGCGGACGATGTCGGACACCTTGCACTCGAAGGCGACGGGGCTTTCGCCGACGCGTGGCACGTTGACGAGCTTGCCGGGTACGGCGGTGAGGCCGGCGATCTCGAATTCGTCGACCTCAGGGGCAACATGCGCGGCGGTCGCGTTCATGTGTTTGGCGAGGTCCATGGTCGCGAGATTCCAGACGAACTCGCCGGTCTGCTGGATGTTCTCGACCGAGTCCTTCCAGTTGGTGGAGGAGAAGCCGATGATCGGCGGCACGTAACAGAACGCATTGAAGAAGCTGTAGGGCGCGAGATTGGCGTGACCCTTGGTATCGCGCGAGGAGATCCAGCCGATCGGCCGCGGCGCGATGATGGCGTTGAAGGGATCATGCTTGAGGCCGTGGCCCTTGGAGGGCTCGTAGAAGTACAGGTCTTTGTCGGTCACGCGCTGCTTCTCCGCTATCCGTCATTCCGGGGCGATGCAAAGCATCGAACCCGGAATCTCGAGATTCCGGGTTCGGTTCTGCAGACCGCCCCGGAATGACGGCAATCGTGCTTATAGGAAGAAACCCGCCGCCCCGTTAGTGGCGCGGCGACAGACCCGCGATGACGAAATCGATCATCTGGTCGATGGTCGGGCCCGGCTTGGTGGCGCACTGGGCGATCATCTGGGGGTGGAAGAAGCGTATCATCGCGGTGCAGGCGCACAGCGAGGCCAGCTGGAGGTCCGGCGCCTCGAACTCGCCAGAGGCAACGCCTTGCGCGATCATCTGGCCGATCACCCCGGCAATGCACTCCATATGGGCGACGCAGACGTCCCAGTCCTCCTCCATCGCGATCGCGACCATCTCGTGCAGCTTGTTGTCGCCGACATAGCGCTCGGTGTTCATGCGATGGATGGTGGTGAGCAGCTCCCGGAAACGCTCCTTGACCGGACCGGGCCTCGCCACGATCCGCTGCGCCTCGAGCTCGACCTCGCCCATCAAGCCCTGCGCCACCGCCTGATGGATCGCCTTCTTCGATTCGAAGAAGCGATAGACGTTGGCGGGGCTCATCCTGAGCTCCTTGGCGATGTCCCCAACCGTCGTCTTCTGGTAGCCGATCTGGCGGAACAGCCGCTCGGCCACCTCGAGGATACGATCCCGGGTGTCGACTTCGATATGTTCCGAAATAAGGGCCATCAGTCAGGACTCGTTGGTCAGCAGTCTTCTCATCTATTCAGCCGCTTCGGCAAGCGGAATTGCGTGCTGGTCATCGCTCCCATGCTGCGGCGCGGCAGGCTGCTCGGGGGTACCCGCCTCATCCAGGCTCTTCCTGAACCACAGCGCGTAGAGGCCCGGCAGGTACAGCAGCGTCAGGAAGGTCGCGACGAACAGGCCGCCCATGATCGTGATCGCCATCGGGCCCCAGAAGGCCGAGCGCGACAGCGGGATCATGGCGAGGATGGCCGCGAGCGCCGTCAGCACCACCGGACGGGCGCGGCGGACGGTGGCCTCCACGATCGCCTCGCGCCGGGTCAGGCCATGGGAGACGTCGGTCTCGATCTGGTCGACCAGGATGACCGTGTTGCGCATGATCATGCCGGCGAGCGCGATCAGGCCGAGCAGCGCCACGAAGCCGAACGGCGCATTGGCGACGTTGAGCCCGAAGGAGGCGCCGACGATGCCGAGCGGCGCGGTCAGGAACACCAGAATCAGGCGCGAGAAGCTCTGCAGCTGGATCATCAGCAGCGTCAGCATCACCATGACCATCAGCGGGAAGAGGACGAAGATCGAGGCGTTGCCCTTGGCGGATTCCTCGAACGCGCCGCCCGGCTCGATGCGGTAGGCCGGCTCGAGGTGGTCCTTGATCGCCTTCAGCTTCGGCGTGATCTGGCCCGTGACGTCAGGCGCCTGCACGCCGTCGACGACGTCGGAGCGCACGGTGATGGCCATGTCGCGGTTGCGCCGCCACATGATCGGCTCCTCATGGGCATACTCGATCTTGGCGATCTGCTGCAGCGGCACGGCGACGCCGTTGCGCGAGGTGATGGTGAGATCGCCGACGCCGCCGAGGTCGAGGCGCTCGGACGGGATCGCACGCGCGACCACGCCGACCTTCTCGATGCCGTCGCGCACGGTCGTGACCTGCGAGCCCGAGATCAGCATCGCGAGCGCCTGCGATACGTCCTGCGGGGTCAGGCCCATGGCGCGGGCGCGGTCCTGGTCGACGACGAGCTTGAGGTAGGGCGACTGCTCGTTCCAGTCGAGCTGGACATCCTTGACGCTCTTGTTCTGCCGCATGACGTCGCGGACCTGGTAGGCGATCTCGCGCACCTTGTTGGCGTCGGGGCCGATCACGCGGAACTGCACGGGGAAACCGACCGGCGGGCCGAAGTTGAAGCGGTCGACGCGGACGCGCGCCTCGGACAGCATGCCGTCGGCAACCGCGTTCTCGATCTTGGCCTTGACGCGCTCGCGCCCCTCGACGCCCTTGGCGACGATGACGATCTCGGCAAAGGCCTCGTTCGGCAGCTGCGGATTGAGGCCGAGCCAGAATCGCGGCGAGCCTTGGCCGACATAGGACGTATAGGTCTCGATGTCCTTGTCGTCCTTGAGCAGCGTCTCGGCCTTCTTCACCGCCTTTTCGGTGACGTTGAAGGCGGTGCCCTCGGGCAGGCGCAGCTGGAAGAACAGCTCGGGCCGCTCCGACAGCGGGAAGAACTGCTGCTGGACATGGCCGAAGCCGACGACCGAGGCGATGAAGACGCCGACGGTCGCGACCACCACGGTGATGCGGTGATTGACGCACCATTGCACGATGGCGCGCAGGCCCCGGTACATGCGGGTCTCGTAGACCGCGTGCGGATCGTGGTTGTGATGGGCCTTCATCTCCGGCAGCAGCTTGACGCCGATATAGGGCGTGAAGATCACCGCCACGAACCAGGAGGCGACCAGCGCGATCGCCACGATCCAGAAGATGCTGCCGGCATATTCGCCGACCGCGGAATTGGCAAAGCCGATGGGGAGGAAGCCAGCGGCCGTGACCAGCGTTCCCGTGAGCATCGGAAACGCGGTAGATTCCCAGGCAAAAGACGCCGCGCGCATGCGGTCCCAGCCCTGCTCCATCTTCACCACCATCATCTCGACCGCGATGATGGCGTCGTCGACGAGCAGGCCGAGCGCGATGATCAGCGCGCCCAGCGTGATGCGGTGCAGGTCGAGCGACATCATGTTCATGACGACGAAGACGATGCCGAGCACCAACGGCACCGACAACGCGACCACGATGCCGGTGCGCCAGCCGAGGGCCAGGAACGACACGAACAGCACGATGACGAGGGCTTCCATGAAGGAGTGCACGAACTCGCCGACGGCGTGCTCGACCACCTTGGGCTGGTCGGCAATCAGCTTGACGTCGACGCCCTGCGGCACCGCCTTCATGAACTCGGCCGTCGCCTTCTCGACCTCCTTGCCGAGCTCGAGGATGTTGGCACCCTTGGCGGTGACGACGCCGATGCCGATCGCAGCCTTGCCTTCCTGACGGACGACGAAGCTGGGCGGATCGACATAGCCATGGGTTACGGTGGCGATGTCGCCGAGGCGGAACACGCGGCCGTTGCTCTCGACCGGTGTCTCGGCGACGGCCTTGGCACCGTCGAGCGCGCCGGTGACGCGCAGCGGCACGCGTTGCGAGGAGGTTTCGACCGTACCGGCCGGCGTCACGTTGTTCTGCTTGGCGAGCGAATCGAACAGCGCCTGCGGGGTGATGCCGAGGGTGGCGAGCTTGGCGTGGGAGAACTCGACGAAGATGCGCTCATCCTGGTTGCCGTAGACGTCGACCTTGGTCACGCCAGGCACCTTCAGGAGGCGCTGGCGGAATCCTTCCGAGACCTTCTTTAGCTGGGCATAGTCGGCGCCGTCGCCGGTCATCATGTAGAGGATGGAATCGACGTCGGAGAACTCGTCGTTGACGACGGGACCGAGGATGCCGGAGGGCAGCTGGCCCTGCACGTCGACCAGCTTCTTGCGCAGAAGATAGAACAGGTAAGGCACGTCCTTCGGCGGGGTAGAGTCGCGGAAGGTGACCTGGAGCGCGGTGAAGGCGGGCTTGGAATAAGTCTGCACCTTCTCGAAATAGGGCAGTTCCTGGATCTTCTTCTCGATGGGATCAGCGACCTGGGTCTGCATCTCCTGCGCGGTCGCGCCGGGCCAGATCACGGAGACGTTGACCACCTTCACCGTGAAGAACGGATCCTCGGCGCGGCCGAGCTTCTCATAGGAGAAGAAGCCGGCGACACCGAGCACGAGCATCAGGAAGAGAACCAGCGTCGGATGGCTGACGGCCCAGGCCGAAAGGTTGAAGCGCTTCATCGCTCTCTCCGAAAAGACGATCCAGTTGCCAAAAAACGACAGCCACTCTGTTCAGGCCGTCATCGCGAGGCAGCGAAGCAATCCAGGGGGCTGGGCAGATTCTGGATCGCTTCGCCGCTTCAGCCTCTGCTTAGGGACAAAGGCCGAAACTCACCTCACACGACGTAACTTACTCTCCTGTCATTCCGGGATGGCCCGAAGGACCAGACCCGGAATCTCGAGCTTCCGGGTTCGGTGCTGTCGCATCGCCCCGGAATGACGGGATCAGAACGACAGCGACGACACGATCCGCACCCGCTGGGCCGGATCGAGCTTCTGCACACCGAGGGCAACGATCTTGGCGCCCTCTTCCACACCGCCGGTGATGACGACGTCGTTGCTCTCGTAGGACTTCACCGCCACCGGCTTCAGCGTGAGCGCACCGTTGTCGTCGACGACGTAGAAGGAGGGCTTGTTGCCTTCGTTGAACAAGGCCGACAGCGGCAGCCGCGCGACGCGCTCGGTCGCGGCGTCCGACAGCGTCAGCGTCGCGGTCATGCCGAGCGCAACCTTGTCGTCGGCCTCCGGCAGCGAGAACTTTGCCAGATAAGTGCGCGTGGCCGGGTCGGCCGTCGGCGCGATCTCGCGCAGCTTGGCCGTATACTTCTTGTCCGGCTCCGACCAAAGAGTGACGCTGGCGACGCCCGACTTGGCGCGTCCGACCAGCGTCTCAGGGATCGCGACGACCGCTTCCTTTTCGGCAAAGCGGGCGACACGGATCGAAGCCTGGCCCGCGGAGACCACCTGGCCGGGCTCGATCAGCGTTGCGGTGACGACGCCTCGGGCGTCGGCAACGAGCGTCGCGTAGGAAAGGGAATTCTTGGTCAGCTCGACCGAGCGGACCGCACGATCGAGGCGCGCGCGGGCCTCATCGGCCGATGCCCGGCTCGAATCCAGCTGCGCGTCGGTGGTCCAGCCCTTGGCCTTCAGATCCTTGGCGCGCTGCTCGGCAGCGGCGGCCTGGGCCAGCACGCCGGTCGCGGCGGTCTGCTCGGCGACGGATTGCTCGGCCTGGAGCTTCAGATCGACCTCATCGAGAGTCGCGAGCGGCTGGCCGATTTCGACGGTCTGGCCGACCTCGACGAGGCGCTTGGCGACCTTGCCGGCGACGCGGAAGCCGAGATCGCTCTCGATCCGGGGCCTGACCGTGCCGACGAAGCTGCGCTCGGGGGTTTCGGCACCATAATGCGCGGTTGCGACCAGAACCGGCCGCGGCGGCTCGGCTTTCTCGGCGACGGTGTCATTGCACCCGGCAAGGCTAGCCGCCATCAGGGCCAACGACACACCTGCCAACAGCCTGGAATAGCTCGACAAAACCGACCGGACGAACATCGAAGGACACTCCTGCATCTTCAATGAGAGGAATGTCGACTAATCACTGATAAAAGTCAATAATCGTCAGTCATCAGGAATGCGTGATCGTTAAGGGGCGGTGAGGTTTGAGAGGGGTTGTCAGGAAGGTGAAATTTTAGGGCGGGCTGAGGCTCACAGCCCGGGTCCGGCGCCTCAGGCTGGGCACCGTGGGGTGGGCAAAGGCGCGCTAGCGCCGTGCCCACGACCTGTTTGGGTCGGAGAGAGGTGGTGGGCACGCTTCCGCTTTGCCCGCCCTACGGAACCGTTTGCTCTATTCCTTCTGCTCGGCGAACTCGTGCTTGCTGTCGTGGCCACCGACGAACACCAGGATGCCGGCGATCAGGGGCAGCACAGCGAGCACCAGCAAGCCGGTCGAGGTCTGGCCGGTGGCTTCCTTGACCCAGCCGATCAGGTATGGCCCGCCGAAGCCGGCGAGGTTGCCGATCGAGTTGATCAGGGCGATGGCGCCGGCGGCAGCAGTGCCGGAGAGCCAGGCGGTCGGCAGGGTCCAGAACACACCAAAGCAGCAGAACACGCCGATCGCGGCGACCGTCAGCACCACCATCGTCATGGTGGGATCGGTGAGGTAGCTGGAGACGGCGAGCGCGACGGCAGTGAGCAGCAGCGGCGCGCCGACATGCTTCACGCGCTCGCGCGTCGCATCGGAGTGACGCGCCCACAGGATCATGGCGATGGTGCCGAACAGATACGGGATCGCGGTGACGAAGCCGGTCTGCGCGTTGGTCAGCCCGAACGCCTTGACGATCTGCGGCAGCCAGAACTGCATGCCGTAGAGCGCACCGACGAAGCCGAAATAGATCAGGCTGAGCGCGATCACCTTGGGCGAAGACAGCGCCTCTCCGAGCGAGAAATGCTTCACCGCCTGCTTAGCGGCGATTTCCGAATCGAGCTTCGCCTTCAGCCACGCCTTCTGCTCGGCCGACAGCCAATCCGCCTTCTCCGGCTTGTCGGTGAGATAGAACCAGGTGACGATGCCGAGCAGCACCGAGGGAATGCCCTCGATGATGAAGAGCCACTGCCAGCCCTTCAGGCCCATCGCACCGTCGAGCCCGAGCAGCAGGCCCGAGATTGGCGCACCGATCACGGTCGACACCGGCACGGCGATGGCGAAGGCCGCAAGGAAGCGGGCGCGATATTCGGCCGGATACCAATAGGTGAGATAGAGGATGATGCCCGGGAAGAAGCCGGCCTCGGCGACGCCGAGCAGGAAGCGCAGGACGTAGAAGCTCGTGACGCCGCTGACGAGCGCCATCAGGGCGGAGATGATGCCCCAGGTCACCATGATGCGGGCGATCCAGCGGCTGGCGCCGAACTTCTCCAGCGCGAGATTGCTCGGGACCTCGAAGATGAAATAGCCGAAGAAGAAGATGCCGGCGCCCCAGGAGAAGATCAGCGGCGTGAACTTCAGCTCGGCGTTCATGGTCAGCGCGGCGAAACCGAGATTGACGCGGTCGAGATAGGAGAAGAAGTAGGCCAGCACCAGGAACGGGATCAGGCGCCAGGAGATGGCGCGGATCGTCGAGGTCTCGATTTCCGACTTGTTAAAGTTCTTGGCCGCGCCGGCGGAACCGGCATAGGTCGTGGTCTGGCTCATGGCTTCCCCCAGGGTTGTTGCTTTTATGGGCTGGTTGCGGTTTTCAGCATCGCGGCCAAAGAGTCAATGGAGCGAGCAATGCACGGGACGCAGCCGGATAAACCTGTTGCGCTGTTAGAGACATCGCTGACCCGCGCCGCCCTCGCGCTCGCGGTGATCGTCTGCGGGCTGTCGCTGCGCTGGTACGGCTTTCCGCTCGGCCTGCCCGCGTTCGTCGTGAAGTATGGCGGCTCGCTGTTGTGGGCCACGATGGTGTTCTTGCTGGGAGGAGTTTTGCTACCGCGGCTGACGCGGACACAGATTGCAGCCATCGCAGCGGTGATCGCGGTCGTGGTGGAATTCTCCCGGCTGGTGCATCCGCCCTGGCTCGATGCGTTCCGGCTGACGACGGCCGGCGCGCTGTTGCTCGGGCGCATCTTCTCGCTGTGGAATTTGGTGGCGTATGCGGTTGGGATTGAGTTCGGCGTCTGGATCGATCGGCTGGTTCAGCTGCGTAGGGTGGGTTAGCCGAAGGCGTAACCCGCCACCGGAAACTGAAATGGTGGATTACGCTTCGCTAATCCACCCTACGAGACCGGCGCCGCGCCGATCAGCGTTCACTCCGACAATTGAAACCGCTCGAAGCGATCGAGCTCGTCCTCGATCTTTTGCTTGAGCTCCTTGCGCCCCGCCGTCTTCTTGCCCTGCCCGACCCAGGTCCATTTCTGCATCAGCAGCTTCTTTGCCTGCCGGTCGGTCTTCAGATCGAGCGCGGCGACGATCTCGTCGCCGACCAGCACCGGCAGCGCAAAATAGCCGAGCTTGCGTTTGGCTTTCGGCACATAGGCCTCGAACAGGTGGTTGTAGCCGAAGATGAGGCTGGTGCGCTTGCGCTGGATGATCAGCGGGTCGAACGGCGAGAGGATGTGGACGAGATCAGGCGAGACTACCTCACCGTTCGCCTCGAGCGTGGTCGGCGCCGCCCAATGCTCCTGCTTGCCGGCGCCGTCGATCACAACAGGCACGAGCTCGCCGCGGCGGACGCGGGAGGCGATCAGGCCGGCCACCGCCTTCTTGCGCGGCGCGTCGAGGTGGCAGATCGAACCCAGACTCACCACGCCCTGCGACCGCAGCGCGCGGTCGAGCAGATAGGTCGTAATCTCCCTGGCTGAGGCTGGCCTGGGCAGTGTGTCCCAGCCGAAATGCCGCGTCATCAGCTCGTAGGTCTTGAGCATGCCCTGCCGCTCGCTGATGGTCACGGCGCCGGTATAGAAGGCGAGCTGCAACGCCCGCTTCGAAGGCTTGCGGCTCTGCCACAGATGCTCCTTCTCGGTGAGCACGTCGTCCTCGATGTCGCGGATCGTCAGCGGCCCGGCGCGCACCAGCCGCATCACCTTGCGCGTGTCGGCCGGCTTCACCGAGGCGAACCATTTGTGTCCTTCGCGGCGGTGCTCGCGCATCGCCGGCAGGAAGAAGCGGAAGTCGCCGGCGGGTACGTAGGAAAGCGCGTGCGTCCAATACTCGAACACGCTTCTGTCGACGCTCTGGGCGTGGCGCAAATCGGCGCGCCGGTAGGACGGGATACGGCTGAACAGGATGTGGTGATGGCAGCGCTCGATGACGTTGATGGTGTCGATCTGCACATAGCCGAGATGAGCGACCGCGTCCGCGACGGCCTGAGCTCCGTCGCCGAACGGTGCGCGCTCATCCAGCCGCTGCGCATGCAGCCAGATCTGCCGGGCCTGTGTCGTGGTGAGGTGGAGCGGTTTTGGCGCGCGTGACATTGCGGGGAGGAATGTAGCGGGATTCGCGCCAAGAAAAAGAAGAAGAAAAAGAAGACCTCGAGGCAGCAGTCAAAAAAACCGCGCTGCCATCTGCTGACAGCGCGGCCGGATGGTGGCGCGCCTCGCGCCTACTTCATCGTCATCGCCTTCTGCGACTTCATGTAGTGCATGCAGGCGCTCTTCATCTTGCCGTTGCTCATGTCCGTGTTGGCCCTGGCCATTTCCTTGTTCGCCGCCATCTTGGCCGGCGTGTCGGGCGTGCCGCCCATCATGGCTGCGGATTTCATCATGTTGTCCTTGGTGCACGCCATCATCGCGGCAGATGCGGGGGACAGCGAAAGGGTAAACGCGACAAAGGCTGCAGACGTGAGCAAGATCTTCATCGAAAAGTCTCCTCCGTAAAACAAAACCGGCGTCATGCCGGCCTTCGCAATTACGTATTCTCTCGCGCTGACGTTTCGCGGAGAAGACAATTTTCTTGCTGCAGTGCGAAGGCGGAGGGCCTAGCGGCCATCCTTCGGGGTCTTGGGCCGGTCCCCGAGGCTTCCGGTGGCGACATCCGGCTCGCACAGGGCCTTGCCGCGCCCCTCCGCCTGGCAGCGATAGACGCTGCCGGTGAGGCGGTCGACCAGCCACACGTTCTCGTCGGTCGGCGCTTCGAGTCCGACATAGCGGGAGGTCAGCCCGGTGATCAGCGTCGACAGCAGGATGGCCACCGCGATCATGGCCGCACCGATATAGATGGACATTGAGCTCAGGGACACTGTCCGATCCGGCGGGCCGCTGCGATTGAAGTAGTCACGCTGATAGTCACTTGGCCTCGGCACTGGACGGAACTCGGCTCCTTCATTCGGAGATTGGCGGGGACAACGTCCTGCTAGGCGCGCATCTGGCCGATTTCTTGTTCACGGCCGGGCCGTGCGGCGACGGCTTTGCGACGATCGGTGTGCACCGCCGCCGAGTCTGCCGGCCCTCGCCAGCGCCGGAACCCTTGGTCAGCCACCTCCCACGGTACGGAGGGGAATGAGCATGCGCTCGCAAGGTGATTCCAATCACACCGGGGATTGCCGCTGCTTGAACCCACGCCGCGGCGCGTGCGACGACTGCTATTGGTCCGATCGGCCCTTGTCCCCGGGGCCATCGCGAAACGTGCCGGTTCGATGCCCGAAACACCCGGAATGAGCTAGGATGGGCCCGGAACCGGCTGTAGCCACCGTGACCAAGATCACATCAGGACCTTTGAACCTGCCTTATGCTCGCAGCATCAAATCGCTATCAGGCGTAACAGCGAGGATACGACAATGACCCGTTTTGATAAGTTCTTTGGACTGAAGGCGATAGCTCTTTCCGCCGCGCTGTCGATGACGGCGGGCCTGGCTGTAGCCGGTGACAACAATGTCTCCACAGGCCAGATCCTGGATGCACTGAAGCCGAAGCCGGCGACCCGTGGCCTGTCCG